>CAWUIW010000160.1:0-7877 GCA_963922515.1 uncultured Rhodobacterales bacterium
TGCACCTGCAAAATGCATAGACGGGGCAAGCCCAAAACGAGGATGTGATTCATGGCTCATGACGGACAAGATGTGACACTGACTGCGACGGCCGCACCCGCGGTTGTTCTGCCTGACCTTTTGGCGCTGACCGGCGCTGCCCTTGGTCCAGCCGAACAAATCCTAGCGAGCGCCAAGACCGCGGTGCGGGATATGGTGACCGCCGATGGCCGTGTTTCAGGCAAACTGGTCGAACAGCATCAGTGCGCGTCTCATGGTCTGGCCTGGCTGGCCACGTATGTCGAAAGCCTGCGCCAAATGCAGGTCTGGGCCACCACGCTGCAAAGCGAAGGCAAATTCGGTGAAACGGACCAACTGCTGCTTCAGATCTGCTTTGGCGAGTACCTTTGGCAGATTTACGGCGGCATGCAGATGAACCAGGGCGAGATCATTCGTCTGCAGGACATGGGTCTGAGCCAGGACGATATGCGGGTGATGATGGAACCCGCTGTGATGACACTGACGCAATCGGGCAATACTCAAGCCGCGCGCACGCGTCTGGTTGAGTTGATGGAAGAGCATTCGGCCAATGTGATGGTTGGAACTTCCGGCCTTGATGAAGAGCTCGAAATGATCCGCGACCAGTTTCGGCGTTACGCGGTGGAAAAAGTCGAACCCTATGCCCACGACTGGCACCTCAAGGATGAATTGATCCCCCTCGAGGTCATCAATGAACTGGCGGAAATGGGCGTTTTTGGACTGACCATACCGGAAGAATATGGGGGCTTTGGGCTTTCGAAAGCGTCGATGTGTGTGGTCTCGGAAGAGTTGTCACGCGGCTACATTGGTGTTGGTTCGCTGGGCACCCGGTCTGAAATCGCCGCGGAACTCATCCTTGCGGGTGGCACCGAAGAGCAAAAGCAGAAGTGGTTGCCGGAACTTGCCAGCGCAGAAACGCTGCCGACCGCGGTTTTCACCGAGCCCAACACCGGATCGGACTTGGGCAGCCTGCGCACACGCGCGGTGCAGGACGAAAACGGCGATTACAGGATCACCGGCAACAAGACATGGATCACCCACGCAACCCGCACGCATGTGATGACATTGCTGGCACGGACGGACCCGGAAACCTCTGACTACAAAGGCCTGTCCATGTTCCTGGCTGAGAAAACTCCGGGCACGGATGAACACCCGTTCCCAACCGCAGGCATGACCGGTGGCGAAATCGAGGTCTTGGGCTATCGCGGGATGAAGGAGTACGAGCTGGGCTTCGACAACTTCCACGTGAAGGGCGAAAACCTTCTGGGCGGCGAAGAAGGCAAAGGCTTCAAGCAATTGATGGAGACCTTTGAAAGCGCCCGTATCCAGACTGCAGCCCGTGCTGTGGGGGTCGCACAATCGGCGCTGGATGTGTCGATGCAATACGCGCAGGATCGCAAACAGTTCGGCAAGGCGTTGATCAACTTCCCACGGGTGTCCAGTAAACTTGCCATGATGGCCGTCGAGATCATGGTGGCGCGCCAGCTGACCTATTTCTCGGCCCGCGAAAAGGATCAGGGGCGTCGTTGCGACCTTGAGGCGGGTATGGCCAAACTGCTGGGCGCCCGCGTCGCCTGGGCCGCGGCCGACAACGGGTTGCAGATCCACGGCGGCAACGGGTTTGCGCTGGAATACAAGATCAGCCGCATCCTGTGCGACGCGCGGATCCTGAACATCTTTGAAGGGGCCGCAGAAATCCAGGCACAGGTCATCGCCCGCCGTTTGCTGGCATAACACATAACATAGCCCGGCCGGGTGGCGGTTTTCGCGCAACCGGGCCGGGAAACCGCTTGACGCCAAAACGCATCCTCACGCACCCTTCGAACATTGCGTGAGGATATTTTTTTGAACCTTCCCTACGATGATATTCCGCCCCAAGTGCGCAGCGAGCGGCGCAAGCGCCAACGTCTTCGGGCGGAATGGGCGACGCATCAGGCGGAGTACCAAGGCAGTGACACACCAAAGGACATCGTGCTGCAACTGCGGCCACGCGCGCGCCGCTCGACCACCGCCGCGCGCATTATCCTCGGCTTTCTGGTGCTGACGATCGTCGCCGGTCTTTTCTACTACCTCGCCCTGCCCTATATCCGCCAATATCTCGATGGTCGGCGGATTACACTGGTCGAACGCGAAGCCGCGCTGGAACAGGCGTTGGCGAACCTTGATGAAAAACGCGAAAGGCTGCGGGATCGTTTGACGGATGCCCTGGCGAATACTGGGCTATCTTTGACCGGTGACTGGTCAGCATCGGCTTATTTCACAGGCGCCACGGCCCTTGGCGACAACGCGCTGCTTGTCTACGGAACGGAAGGCACGCTGGTTCAAATCCCAAACCCGTTGCAGAACGATGTACAGGATATCGCACTAACGGATGACGCGTTTCGGGCGTTCTTTGACACTGATCTTCCGACGGGAGTACGTCAGCTGCCCGAAATCGACGCAATCCGCACCGAGTTGTTGGACATTATCGGACAACGCAGCCCGAACTTGCTGGAACTCGACAAGGTCAAACAGGACATCGCAGATCTCTGGACCGGGTTGCTGCCCCTTGCCCAACAGAGCGAGACCTTTGCAGACTTCATGCGGGTGTGTCGCGGAACACCTGACCCAGAGGCGCCCGATAACGGCGCGATCACGACGGCCTGCACCAACGCGTGGTCGCAGGAGTTGCAGCGCGAGACGGGCAACTGGTGGCGGACGCTGGCCGATCAGGTGCCACAGGGCATCTTGCTACTGTTCCTATTGGCCACGCAGGGCAGCCTGTATCGTTACAACCTGCGCATGGCGGGCTTCCACGCCTCGCGCGCCGATTTTCTGGAACTGCTGCTGATGAGCAGCGACAGCCCGGACCGCATCGCCAAGGAAGACCTCGAACGGCTCGTCAATCTCGCCACCGCCATGGGGGCGGACAAGGTAGAGTTTGGCAAGGGCAACCTGCCCACGGACCAAGCGGTGGAAATGGCCAAAGCCATAGCGGGACGAGGATAGAATGCCCCAAACCATCCTCATCACCGGTGCGACCGGATACATCGGCCAGCACATCACTCTGCAAGTGCTAGAAGCGGGGCACACTGTGGTGGCTTCGGCTCGATCGTTGGAAAAGGCGCCGAAACTGCGGGCCACGCTCGCCGCGCACCTGACAGACCCAATGGCATTGGAGCGGCTGCAGATCGTGTCGCTGAACCTGATGGCGGATGATGGATGGGACGCGGCCATGCAGGGCATCGACGTGGTGATGCACACCGCATCCCCCGTGCCTGTTGTGCAACCAAAGGACGCAATGGATATCATTCGCCCGGCGCGCGATGGTGCGCTGCGTGCGGTTCAAGCCGCAGGCCTTGCCGGCGTACAAAGGTTCATCATGACATCGTCCATTGCCGCCATCATGGGATGCGAATTGCCCGCCGGGCAGACCGCCTACGACGAGACATGTTGGACCGTACCCGAGCGCTCGGATGTGATTCCGTATTCAAAAAGCAAAACCATCGCGGAACGGGCCGTTTGGGACTGGGCAGCCGAGAACGCGCCCGAGATGCAAATTACCATGATCAACCCGGCCTTCGTGATGGGACCTGCGCTGGATGACGAGATCCCGGCCTCTTTGCACCTGGTCGAGCGATTGATGAAAGCCACCGATCCCCTGCTGCCCAATATCGGGTTCACGATTGTTGACGTTCGCGACATTGCCCTGATGCATGTGCGGGCACTGGAACGGCCGGAAAGCGCAGGTCAGCGGTTTATCGGCGCGGACCGTTTTATGTGGTATCGGGACATGGCTGCAGCTTTGCGCGCCGATCATCCCGACCGAAACATTCCCTCTCGGAACGCGCCTGACTGGTTGATCCGGTTTCTGTCGAACTTTGACCCTGCCCTGAAGACAATCCGCGCGATTCTTGGCTATCAAGAAGCGCTGACAAACGCGCGCGCTCGGGATGTGCTCGGTATTGAATTTCGCGATGCGTGCGACGCAGTCCGCGCCACGGGCCAGGACTTGTTGGCCAAGGGCCTGGTTTGAGCGATGCGATTGCTTGCGGTCGTGTTACTTGGGGGCGGGTTAGAGGCCTGTGTGCCCGATGAGACGGTGCGCGGTCATGGCGGCGGCGATCGGCTGTGGGTGCTGACCGAGATTGACGGCACAGCCTTTCCCGCCCGGGCGACGCTGTCCTTTCCAGAACGCGAAAGTTTGGCCGGTTCAGGGCCCTGCAACCGTTTCTCGGGCGTTCAAACGCAACCTTACCCATGGTTTCAGGCCGAGCGGGTGGTCAGCACCCGGACGAGTTGCCCGGATCTTGCTGCCGAAGCGCAATACTTCACCGCCTTGTCGCAAATGCGATTTGCCGAAGTTGGGGCCACCGTGCTGATCCTGTCGGGCGGGGACGGCGCGGAAATGGTGTTCAGAGCTGACGATTGAGCGCGTCGACAAAGCGTTGCCGGGCCTCGGGCAAGGGCCGATGGGCCAGTTCCGGCGCCATGCGATGATTGAGGAAGTACCCCGTCGTTCCCAGCGCCAAGACAATCTCGGCATTCTCCGCCTCGCCCTGGCCCAACATCACTGGCGGCAACGGTAGAAGCTTGTCGCGCCACGCGCCTGCCCCCGTATCCGTAACGGCGCGGCCAGTCCTGGGCGAGACATAGGTCAGGTCAGTGGTTGCCCCTGTCACCGCACAGGACGACAGGTCCAGCCCGTACCCAAGATCTTCCAGCAACGCCAACTCCCACTGCAGATAGGCCAACGGCCACAGGTCGTCCTGTCCAAGTAAATCCAGCAAGGCCGCGCTGCGCAAATAGAGCGCCGCATGCGGTTCCCGTTCCGGCAAAGCAAAGGCCAAAAGCGTGGTGACCGCGTTCAAGCCTGCCAATGCCAGTCGGCTGGACATGGCAACCGCCGCCCGACTTCGCACGGGTTCCACCGCGTAGCTTCCGATATGGTCCTCTAAACGGGCCCGCCATGCCACGGCAATTTGCGCACCGGGTTGCAACATTGGTGCAATCTTGCGGCTCGTCCCGCCGCGCACCACACCCGCATGGCGCCCATGGCCTTCGGTGAACACTTCGATGATCGCCGCCGCCTCGCCATGGCGTCGTGATGTGAGAAGTATGCCTTCGTCTGTCCATTCCATGATCCAACTATCGAAGGCGGACGCGAGGTAAGCAAGACCGCTGGCTTGCTTTCGCTACGCACATACAACACGGTACCATCCATGCCCGACGAGACCCTGAGCACACGTATTCGCATAGCGGCCGCGTTGGTCGGAGCAATCGCTTTTGTCAGCTTGGCTGTCGACACGGGCGAAGCGCTGCATCGCATCCCGGACCGCAGTTTGCCCGATGAGTTGTGGCGCCGCGCACGGTTCTTTACCATCCTGACCAACCTGCTGGCAGCGATCTCTTTTTTTGTTGCTGCAGCCACGGGGCGGGTCCGTCCGGCGTTCATGGCTGCGCTGACGCTTTGGACATCGCTGGTCGGCATTGTTTATCACGCCTTGCTGGCACGTGACCTTAGCGGCCTGAGATTGCTGACGGACCACGGCATGCATACCGTAACGCCGATTGCGGTCGCTCTTTGGTGGCTGGCGTTTGCCCCGAAATCGGGGTTGCGACCGCTCATGGCAGCGTGGTGGTTGATATGGCCGGGGGGCTACGTGATCTACGCGTTGGTGCGCGGCACTCTGGATGGAACGTACCCCTACTTCTTTGTCGATCCCGTCAAAACCGGTTGGCCAATGGTGGGTGTCTGGGTCGCGGCATTGGCATTGCTGTTTTGGCTCGGCGGTCTTTTGGTCATCTGGTTGGCACGCCGAATGGACGCCCGCACCGCCACAAGCTAGCCCAAGCCTTCGGTATCCAATAGGTGCCGACCGGCCCGATCCTCGACTTCCACCACCCAAAGATCTGGATCAAACCCACACTGACGCTTTATGGCAATGTCAACTTCGGCTTCGGGCCCGACCGCCAATTCGACCCAAATGCGCGTCTCCGTGCTCAGGTCGAAACTGCGGTGATAGGCGCAAGCCAAGCCATCCAAGGTGTTGAGTTTCACCAGCACGGCGCCGGCCGTGTCATCACCATGTTCAACTACGAAACACGGAATGTCATGAAACCGCAGCCGTGCGATATAGGCGTCCACCCAAAATCGGGCCGTCAGTCGCGTCATGCGTTGCCGTCTTTGAAATTAAGGCCCATTTCGGAATAGCGTTCGGCCTCGTCCAGCCAGTTCGGGCGAACTTTCACTTGCAGGAATAAATGGGCCCGGCGGCCCAGAAACTCTTCCAGCTCCGCACGGGCGGCTTGGCTGACGGCCTTGATCGTTTCTCCGCCCTTGCCCAGAACGATGCCCTTGTGCCCGTCGCGCACCACATAAATGATCTGGTCGATGCGGGCCGAGCCGTCTTTGCGCTCTTCCCAATTCTCGGTTTCGACCGTCAACTGATACGGCAGTTCCTGATGCAGCCGAAGCGTCAGTTTTTCGCGGGTCAATTCGGCGGCGATCATGCGCATCGGCAGATCGGCTATCTGATCTTCCGGGTAAAGCCACGGTCCTTCTGGCAGTTCTGCAGACAGCCAGGATTTAAGGTCATCAACGCCATACCCCTTTTCAGCAGAGATCATAAATGTCTCGGCAAATCCGTACCGGTCGTTGAGATCGCGGGTCAAACCCAGCAACACCTCGGATGCAACCTTGTCGATCTTGTTGATGGCCAGCGCCACTTTCCGGCCCTCACCGATCTCTCCCAGACCGTCGAGAATGCGTTCGACCCCTTCGGTGACACCGCGATGCGCCTCCACCAGCATAACGATGATATCTGCATCAGCCGCCCCGCCCCAAGCCGCGGCTACCATAGCCCGATCCAGCCGTCGGCGCGGTTGGAACAACCCGGGCGTGTCCACAAACACGATTTGCGCATCGCCGTCGATTGCCACACCGCGAATGCGGGCGCGGGTTGTCTGGACCTTGTGCGTCACGATCGACACTTTCGCGCCCACCATCGTGTTGGTCAGCGTCGACTTGCCCGCGTTGGGCTCTCCGATCAGGGCGACAAATCCGGCGCGCGTGTTCATTGCGGCAACTTCTCCAAGTGAAGGCGCAGCATCTAGCGGAAACGAAGCCCCAGCACCAGCCAGAATAACCCCGGCCCACCTTGTTTTGCGGTATCATGGCTCGGCTTGTGGGCGCACCAGAAAAAGCACCGTTTGCTGACTGTCGAAAACAAAGACTGCGTCCTGACCGAGACCGAACCGTGATTGGAGTCGCAAGATGGACATTGCAAGGATGGCGCGGGCCTGTTTGGAACAGGACATCCACAAGGCCGGAGTGGCGCTGACAGATACGGAATGGGATCGCCAAACCCGCATGCTTTCCCCTGTCAGCGCTTTTGCCGGCGAGGTCATTCAAAATCAGGCCCATATCGCGGACGCCCTTCTTTTCGTGGCGGGTGGCGTTGTGGCATCTCAACAAAGCTGGGAAGACGGCAATGTGACGGTTGCGCGTTTTTTCGAAGCTGGTGACATCTGCGCTAACTTCACCAGTGCTTGGACACAGGATATCGCGTCAGATGACTTGGTCGCCATAACGGATGTTCAGGGGCTTTCCATTCCCAATCATGTTTTCCGGCGTGAGTATCTCAGCGGCGACGGTTTCGGTCTTTACCTGCGCCACAAGATGGTTGAGGCGCATTTGTTCGCGAAAGAGCTGGTTTGCGCCAAGACATCCGGACGTACGGAAACCCGCTATCAGTTCCTGGAAGAATTTCACTCCGGTGTCATCGGTATCGTTCCTCAAAAAGACATTGCTCGTTTTCTGGGTGTCACGCCACAAGGGCTGTCTCGCTTTCTGAAACGGCAAAAGTCAGCACCGGATT
>CAWUIW010000161.1:0-7848 GCA_963922515.1 uncultured Rhodobacterales bacterium
GCGCAGCCAGCGGCAAGCTTGCGCGGAAAACGGCGCCGCCATGGCTGCGGTTGGATGCCGTCAAGGCGCCGTTGTGATCGTCCATGATACCCGCTGATATAGTCAAACCCAGTCCCATGCCCTGACCGCTTTCACGCGTTGTTCGAAAGGGCTCGCGCAGGTCATCCAGTGACTGATCACCCAAGCCATGCCCATTGTCCATGACTTCGATGCAACCCTTATTGTTGGTTTCAAACACTGCCACCCGCAGGTCCGGCGCGGGTTGGTCAGCCATCGCATCCAAGGCGTTGCGCAGCAGGTTTGTAGCGACCTGTTCCAGTCGCAGCCGGTTGCCATGCACCACAATGGGGTCACTCGGAAGGGTTACAACCGCGGAAATCTCGGCGGCTTTCAACGTTGGGTCCATCAGTTCGAAAACAGCTTGCACGACGTCTCGCAAATCAAGGTCTTCAAATTGGTCTCTGCCTTTCCTTGCGAAAAACTTCAGTTGCCGGGTGATCCCTTCCATGCGATTCACCAAACCCTGCAAGCGGTCGGTCAATGGAGATGTTCCGGATTGAATTTCAACGGCGGCCAAATGGTTCTTCATTGCGGATATCGGTTGACCCAGTTCGTGCGTGACAGAAGCCGAAAGCTGCCCCAGGGCGGCCAGCCGTCCTGCGCGTTCCAACTCGCGTTGCGTTTTCTTTAGCCGTTGCTCGGCTGATCGGCGTTCTTCGATTTCCACGGCAAGGCGTTCATTGGCGAGGCGCAATGCGGCCTCTTCCTGTTCGGATCGCTCCAGCGCTGCCCCGATGCGGCGCGTACGCAGGGTTTGCACGGTGATAAAAGCAAGGCCCAGTGCCAAAACCAGAGAGCCCGCGGCAAGCCAAGCACGAATGGCCGCCTGATCATCCGGTGCAAAATAGTGAAGAGCCCAATCGTTAGGCAGCGCGTGAGAGGTCAAATACAGGTAGCGCTCGGCGCCCAGAGAGGCCGTATCGCGCGGTGACGGTTCCCAATCCAGCGGTGGCAAATCCTGTCCAATGAACTGCCGTGTGTCTTGGATATGTGCGCGCTGGTTCTCGGAAAGCTCGGTCAGGGTTCTGTACAGCCAATCGGGGTTCGATGCGAGGATCACGACGCCATCTGCATTCACCAGCAGCACCCGTTCCGCTGCTTGGCGCCAGCTGTCCTGAAGCGTGGTCAGATCAATTTTGATGGCCACAACACCCAGTAGCGCGTCACTCTGACCCCGCACTGCATCTGCGTAAAAGTATCCGGGAATTCCGGTTGTTGCCCCAATCCCGTAAAACTGGCCTTGTGATCCCTCGATCGCGGTCCGGAAGTAGGGGCGGAACGAATAGTCCTGACCCACAAAGCTGGCGTTGGTGCCCGCGTTCGACGCGGCGACGGTTACCCCGTCCATGTTCATGAGATAGATCGCGTCGAGCCCGGCGCGATCAGCAAAGGCGCGCATCCGGCTGTTCAGAATGGCCGTATCGCTGCCAGCTGCAGTCGAGATGACCACAGGGTCGCGAGCCAGCACGAAGGTTAAGTGCGAAAACCTTTCGAGTTCGGCCAGCACCGTGTTTCGGTAGAGCGACAAGCGTGCTTCCGCCCGGTCCAGCTCGATGCCTTTGAAATAGCTATACGCCGCCCAGTAGCTACCAACAGCTCCCAGGATTGAAAGGGCTATGACAAATGCTGTGATCGGCCACCGCATTTTGCCTTACTGCCTGAAACGTCTCTTGGCATGCAAGTTCAATGCGCGCCGGTGTGCTCAGGCAAAAGACCCGCGGCCCAAGAGCTCGGATAGAAAATCGCCCGTCACTCGATAATGAGACAACAGCCGCGCACTTGCGGTTTCTGCGTCCCGGTCCAAAACGGCAGACAGTATGCCGGCATGCTCTTCGCTTACATCCCTGCGCTGATAGTTCAGGGCACTGCCGGCAAGGTAGCGATACCGAATGTTCAGGTCATAAAGCTGCGAGCAGAACTTCATCAGAATAGGCGAGGCAGCATGTGCCAGCAAGGCCATGTGAAAATCCTTGTGCCGTTCTTCGAAGGTTTCGCTGCCTGTTTCCTTGGCCCGCATCATACGGTGGCGCGCCAAAACCACGCTTTCTTCCCAGTCTTGGGTTCCGCTCGCGATACTCTGGCGCAAGGCCAGATCTTCTAGCGTGCAGCGGAGCATCAGGATTTCGCGAAAGTTGTCGGCGCTGACTTCAGCCGCGCGAAAACCGCGCTGATCAATCCGTTCCACGAGATTGTCGGATGTCAGCAAACTCAACGCTTCCCGGATGGGGGATGCGCCGGTGTCCAGTCTTTGTCGCAAGGCATCGATTTTCAGCTTCTCGCCCGGCTTCAAAACTCCGGTGACGATCATTTGGCGTAACGCGTGATACGTGCGTTGCGTGGTCGATCCATCGGATCGGGAACTGACATCTTGCAATAGGTCCATCTGGGTTCCCAAAACTTGATTGACGAAACAGCCCGCGTTGCGTGGCTTCGGTCGCAATGAAAGGTGTGGCTGCCGTATTTTGCCGATAAAATCGACAATGTAAACAAATAATCGATAAATGCTCTGGTGGCGCTGACTTCGCTGATCCGTCGTGTTTTGGGCAACTACGTTTCAGCGATGGTTAGTCTGACGCCACTAGTGCGGTTTCATATGACAAACCGACCCAGCCGGGTCCTGGCAAAGCATCCGGCAATCGTCAGGACATTTGCAATCGCAGCCCAAAACTCGGCAAAACCGGGGTAGCACAGGCTGGACGCAATGGAACCCTTACGATGTATTTCATCCGCCCCAAACCAAGTGAGGCTCAATAATTCGGCGCTTTGCGCTGGGTTTTCCTGCGGTTGCGGCGCACCAAACAATGCCATCAATCCATCACCGACCATCAGGCTCACGATCCCGCCCTGAGAGGTGACCGCGTCGAACATCAGCGTGTAATATGTGTTGAGCAGTTCAATGGTGGCTTCGGGCGGCATGTCTTCGGACATCGCCGTGAAGTTGCGGATGTCACAAAACAACACGGTCGCCGTGGTTCGCTTCCCGCCAATCGAAAAACCGGCATCTTCAAGATCTTGCGCCACCTCTTGGGTCGCGAAACTTTCAAGCAAGCGTTTTTGTTCGTCGCTGAGGCGCTTATTTTCAAGGCTCGAATTCAGGCGTGCCTTAAGCAGAACTCTGTTCACTGGTTTCGGAATGTAGTCATCCGCGCCCAACTCGATGCTGCGAACGATGTTGTCGATTCCCTCGACCGACGAAGTCACGATCACAGGAACAGACCGCAAACTCTTGTCGGATTTCAGGGCTTCAAGCACCTCGAACCCGTCCATGATCGGCATTTCGATATCAAGAAGAAGGACGTCAAATTGCTCTGAGCGCAACATGTCCAGCGCAACGCGCCCATTCTCGGCAACTTTCGCGGTGTGGCCCAACAACTCAACGCTGCGTGTCATAAGCAGCCGGTTAACCTTGTTGTCATCGACGATCAGTAGATGGCCCCGAATATCACGCATTGATGAGGCTCTGGAGTGCGGCGGCCGCGGTTTCGAACGTGCGCTCTAGTTCGGTGACGGCTGCGCTGTCAAGCTGGTCCGAAAGCTCCATTTGTTTGGCTTCTTCGGCGAGTTGCCCTGCTCCAAATGTTTGCGCGTTTGACTTGATCGAATGCGCGGCGCGCCGGTACCCATTGGCATCGCCCGTTTTGACCGCCGTCTTTAGCTCGGCCAGCATCGTGGTTGCATCACCGAGAAATGTGGTCACCAGTTCGACCGCGAATTCAGACCCCGTCGCATCGCAAAGCTCGCCATAGACAGCAGTATCCAAAACATCGTCGTGCATCAGTTTTCCTTTTTGCGGCGAGTCCAATTAAGTAAAGCTTCAGTCAGTCGGTCGACGCGGATAGGTTTGGCGACATAATCGTCCATCCCGGCCTCCAAACACATCTCGCGATCGCCTTGCATGGCATTGGCGGTCATTGCAACGATGCGCGGACGGTTGCCCAGTCAGCGCGACGCGGCCCGTATTGGTCGCCGTGTCGGGCGCAAACGCCTCGCTCAGGACAACATCCTCGACTTCCTGCGCGGCATGGCGCACGGATCTAGGAACAAAAAAGCCTGTTTCTTCGTTCAAGAGCGCCACGTATGACCCGTGATTCTGACAGATCCGTTCGACAACTTCGAGGATCGAGTCCAGAACGGGCTGTACCGCATCGGGCGAGCGCGAAATGACCTCTAGCACGTCAGATGTGGCCGTTTGATGTTCAAGCGCTTCTTGCGTTTCTTGAAAGAGCCGCGCGTTTTCAACCGCGATGCTGACTTGATCGGCGAAGGTCTCAAGCACGTCCAGATGGGCCTGTTGTGGTGTCGCGCCCGTGGGCCAGCCCAGCGAGATGCACCCCCAGACCTGCCCGCCAACAAAGATTGGCAAGCCCACTACGTGCGCGAACCCGATCTCGCGGGCCAGCGCGTGATCGGCATAGCTGTCGTCCTGCGCGTCGGTGATGTGCTGAACCTCACCGCTGGCAAAAACGGCGTGCGTGATGCCCGTGCGCGGTATGGGTTTGGGCCATTGCGCAAAGCAGTCTGACAGATCGCGCCCTTCGAACCCGTTTGCAGCACAGTGATAGAGCAGGCCGTCGTCTTGGCGCCAAAGGTTGCAGAACTTGGCCGCACAGAGGCGGGTGGCGGAGGTGACGATGCGCTCGAAGACCGGTTGCAGGTTGCCGGGGCTGCGGCTGATGACTTGCAGGATATCCGAGGTGGCGGTCTGCCGCGCCAGCGCGCCCTGGGTCGTCGAGAACTGCCTTGCATTTTCGATGGCGATGACGGCCTGGGCGGCAAAGGTCTGAACAAGCGCGATCTCGTCTGGTGTGTACGGCCGCACTTCCTTGCGCCAAAGGATCAATGCGCCAATTGCCCCTGTCGCGCTGATCATGGGCACGAAAAGGTTCGTGCGAATGCCCGTATCGTCAACCACGGTCGTGTAGCTTCGCACGCCCTTCTTGTAGCCTTCGGTTTCGGCCATGTCGGGGACATGCACAAAATCCCCCGACACAATGGCGCAGGCAGCCAGCGAGACAGCCGGGTCCATTAAAACAAGGCCATCGTCGTAGACAGCTTGTGTGGCCGGATCCACGCCCAGCGTGGCCACAAGGCGCTGGTGTGTGTCCCCTTCGCGTCCCATGGCCAATGCGGCGGCATCGGCCTGACACAGGCTAGCGGCGTTGCGCAGTATCACGTCGAAAACGGGTACATCAAATTCGCGCGACTGGCTGATGGCTCCCAACACTTCACTCGTTGCCTGTTCGCGCTCAAGCCGGGTTTCGAGTTCGCGGAACTGTTGCGCGTTTTCGATGGCGATCACGGCCTGCGCGCAGAAGGTGCGGATCAGTTCGATCTCGTCGGGCGTGTAGGCGCGGACCTCGGTCCGACACATGCTGATCAAGCCGATGCTGCGCCCGTTGTTGATCAGTGGGACCTGCAGCGCGCTGCGCAAGCCCAGTTTGTCCACGGAGCGTTTGCGCACAACGGAGCCGCTCGCGTACCGCGCCGTGTCCTTCATGTTGAGGATATGGATCGGTTCGCCCCGCAGAATGGCCTGTGCGTGGATGCTTTCTGGATCGCCGATCCGTGTGGGTAGTCCCTGTGCCATTTCCATAAAGGACTTGTCGGATCCTTGGGCGGCTTTTGGGGTCAATGTGATGCCGTCGTCTCCAACAACAGCACAACGCCGCCCCACGATCCTGACAACCGAAGAACATTCTCCAAGATCGCGTCGAACACGGGTGTTTCGTCGTTCCGGCTTTAGCTGATGACCTGCAGCACCTCCCGAGTGGCTGCCTCGCGCGCAAGCCGTGTCTGCAACTCTTTGAATTGGCGAACATTCTCCATTGCAATCACGGCTTTCGCGGCAAAGGTTTCGACCAATGCGATTTCATCTTTGGAAAACGGGTTAATCTCTTTGCGGAACAAAGTGATCAGCCCAATCGCCTCAGTTCCGTGGATTAATGGCACAAAGGCCACGCTGTGAATGCCGCTATCGTCCACCATCGAGCGGACAATGGGACTACCCGCTTCGTAGAGATCGCTTTTGCCCATGTCGGGCCAAACGATCACTTCGGCAGTCTGAATGCATAGCGCGGCGTAGGACAGCGTGCCGTCCATTTTCATTTGGCCGGTTTCAAACAGCTTTACCGCGTGCGGCGCAAAACCTTCCATCGCTGCCAGTTGCATGGTGTCGTATTCGACCGTGCCAAGGACAAGTCCTGCCATGGGCGCATTACACAAGCTTTGGCTTTGCTTGAGGATCGCCGCAAAAACTGGCGCTTCGTCATGTCGCGACGATCCGACTAACCGCAAAATCTCGGACGTCGCGGCCAGTTGTTTAGCGAGTCCAATTCGATCAGGTGTCCGCGACGAGGGCGCGACGGAGTCAGAGTTTGGATCAATGGGTGGCATCAAAAAGAGGCAAACGGTCGTATCAAAACGGCAAGAACCAGCGCTCCGATCACGATAGCCTCAAATCTGTCCGGAAAGGTACACCTTTTTTGATGCGGTTTTTTAAAGTCTTTCCAGCGGTCAAAGGCGTGGGATGAGGGCAAGGATACAGGCCGGTGCTAACTGGACTCTGACGTGGCCTTGGGCTTCAAGACCACGATCAGTGCGCCGATGGTCACCAAAAGGCTGCCCAAGAGCCCCAAAGGACCCGGTCGCACGGCGAAAATGAACCAATCGGCCAAAAGTGCCCAGATCAGGCCCGTGTAATCCAGTGGTGCCAGCGTGGTCACGGGCGCCCGCGCCAGACTTTCCGCAAACAGGACCAAGTTCAAAGCCCCAAACACACCCGCTGCTACCAGTATCCACAGTGCGTTTTCTTGCGGCCAAATCCAATCACCCCGAAAAATGCTGACCGAGCTCACAACGGCGACGATGAACGTGAAGGACAGCGCCGTTGAGATCGCCGTTTCGGACACCATCATTACGCGTATGGTAATCTGGATAGTTGCAATGAGGACGGCTGCCGCGATCCCACAGATGGACCCCCAGATTGCATAGGGACCAAGCTCAAAAGACAACCCAAGGATCAGAATTGTTCCGATGAAACCAAAGGTCAGCCCCAGAAAAGTCGCTTTCGACAACTCTTCTTTCAGCCGGAGAGCGGCCATTGGCACAGCAAGCAATGGCGCAAGAAACATGAGCGTTTGCGCTTGTGCGACTGGCAGTCGGGCAAAGGCTATATAGCTGAGCAACATTGCGAAACAGGCCAGCGTCCCGCGCAGAAAATGTGGCGCCCACCGGTTCGGAAGAAGGTGTGATCGTTGCATGACGATCAACCCGTAGATCAGGATCAGGATGCCCGAAATCGTGGCTCGTAGCGCCATGAGCTGTCCAAGCGGCACGGTTTCGGCGGCAGCATGAACACAAGTCACCACGCCAACGGTCGCGGCTGCTCCTCCAATTCTAAGCAGTTTGGCGACATGGTCTTGTTGCACTTAAACCTCTGAGCACGGGCGCTTGCGTTTGTCCTGTGACGCATCCGGATTGCTTACCTTGTAATGTGTCCGCCAGTCAGGTTCACGACAATCGTGACTTTGTCGTTGAACGGGACAAGCCCGCATTTTCGGATCATGCCCGCGGATGGCAGGTTGTCGTTCTTGGCTTGCTCCAGTGCTGCGGTCCAATTATGCGCAGCGTGGCTGTCCCGCAAAAGGGCGGCGTTCACATAAGCTCCCAAGCCTTTGCGGCGGTGATCGGGGTGTACGGAAACGCCACCGGCAAACATCCATCCGGCCAGTGTGCTATCCGGGTGGTAGCGCATTGTGCCAGACGCGCAGGCCGCCATGCAGCCCGACG
>CAWUIW010000162.1:0-7828 GCA_963922515.1 uncultured Rhodobacterales bacterium
GTCCCGGCCCCCAACCTGCATAACCAAGCAGCATCAAAGCTCTGACTGGTCCGCGTCCCATGCCGATGTGTTCCAGCACATCGACTGTCGCGGTCATGTGCAACCCGTCGGGCACGCACAATGTCTGCAGGTTGGATTCGTAATCCGTGCTGTGCAGAACAAATCCGCGACCCGTTTCGACCGGGCCACCGAACAAAACTGGACCGTCCGGAAAACCCGGTTCCACGCTGATTTCCAGCTGATCCAAAAGGTCGCGCAGTTTAAGGTCTGCCGCTGGTTTGTTCACAATCAGACCCATCGCGCCCTTGTCGTCATGCTGGCACAGGTAAACCACGGAATGTTCAAATCGCGGATCCGCCATGCCAGGCATCGCGATCAACAACTTTCCGGTGAGATTGAGCATGCGCAATCGGTCCTTTCCGTGGCGCTCAGACTTTCAGCATGGCGTCTGGCGCACAACGGCGCAACCTTGAGCCATGCGGCAACACAACAAACTGTTCATCCCACGCACTGTTTCGTGACTTGGCAATACGGGGTAACATTGCCACATAACCATCATGTTGAAAAACCCCGTCCGATTTCTTGCGGCTTTCCTGACCGCGTCTTTTCTGTCTGCCCCCGCGCAGGCGGATTTCCACGACATAGTCGAGGTGGAGGTGCTGGATGGCGGATACACCGACGGTGGCACCTACTTGGCTGCGATCCGCCTGACACTGGCAGACGGTTGGAAAACCTACTGGCGCGCGCCTGGTGATGCGGGCATTCCACCAATCTTCAACTGGCGGGGCGCGAGAAATGTGGCTGCGGCCGAGTTCACTTGGCCCACGCCGGACGTGTTCGATCAAAACGGCATGCGATCGATCGGGTACGAAAACGAACTGGTGCTGCCCATAGAAATCACCCCCGATGATGCGGGCCAGCCGGTCCGCTTGCGCGGGCGTATGGATATCGGCATTTGCAGCGACGTGTGTGTGCCCAGCTCTGTTCGCTTTGATCACACGTTGGACCCGCAAGCCGATCGCAGCCCGGCGATTGTCGCCGCGCTGGCGCAGCGTCCATACTCAGAGGCGGAAGCCGGGGTGCGCAGTGCCCATTGCAGCATCACCCCAACCGAGGGCGGCCTGCGGCTGGAAGCGCGCATCGCCATGCCGCCTGCTGGCACGCAGGAAGTCGCGGTTATTGAACCGGGCAATCCGAAAGTCTGGGCGTCCGAGCCGGAAACCCGCCGGCAAGGCAACGTACTGATCGCCTCGAGCGATCTGGTACACGTGGACAAGGGCAGCTATGCCATCGATCGCTCGCAAGTTCGGATCACCGTTCTGGGCAGTGATCACGCGGTGGACATTCAGGGTTGTGTCGCAGGCTGAGCGGCGCCCTGTTCTGGGCGCCATTGCCGTACTCTTACACGAGAACCGCGTGTTGCTGGTGCAACGCGGAAAAAACCCGGACAAGGGCCTTTGGGGCTTCCCGGGTGGCCATGTGGAATGGGGTGAAACGGCATCTCAGGCTGCCGTTAGGGAGTTGGCGGAAGAAACCGGCATCATTGCTCACCCTGTGGGTTACCTGACGAATGTGGATGTCATCCTGCCCGGCGCCCACTACTTGCTTGCGGCCACGCTTTGTACATACGTGTCGGGAACACCGGTGGCAGCAGATGATGCGATGGCAGCCGACTGGTTTTCGCTGAAAGACGCAAAGTCCCAATCATTGCCCAAAAGTGCCAGTGTGAACGACCTGCTCGATCTGGCTCAGGCCCGTTTGGCCGAGTTGGCCATGAACACGACAGCGCTCAGCAAGTAAACCACCAGCACAAGCCCGATCGCTCCAACGACGAACAAACCGAAACCCGCCCGGACGGGTGCGCGATCTGCAAGCATCGGCAGCGCTGTGATCAGGAACTCCGGCAGCGCCCCGGTCAAAACCGGCGCGACGACAGTGGTTCCGAGCCAAGCCAAAACCAATGCAAACGTCACGCCCACAACGGACCTGATCCGTGAGGTCGGCCCTTGCAAGGCGCGGCGCATGGCAATGACAGGCTGTGAAAAGTCACGTTGAATGGCGACCAAAGAGGGCACAACGAGCAGCACCAAAACCATGCCAAACCCCAACCCGTAGACAAGCGTAATGACAGTCGGTTTCAGGAACTGAGCTTGCTGCGATCCTTCATAAAGCAAGGGCGCCAAACCCAGAACCGTCGTAAGCGTTGTTAAGAGCACGGGTCGCAAACGGTCTGCAGCACCGTCAATGACCGACGGTATCAACCCCCGGTCGCGGGCATAGTTGTCGATGGTTGTGATCAAAACAATCGAGTCGTTGATGATGATGCCGGTCATGCCCAGCAAACCGACCACTGTGAACATGCTCAACGGCACATCCCATTGATTGTGGCCATATATGGTGCCCACCAAACCAAATGGGATGATGGCCATGATCACGATCGGTCGGGTCCAGCTGGCAAACACCCAGGCGAGCACCAGGTAGATTCCAGTCAGACACAGGATCAGCCCCACCAGCGCGTCGTTGAGAAATTCGTCTTCTTGTTCGCTGAGTCCGGACAGCCGGAACTCGACTTGGCGCTCACTGGCGATGGTCGGCAGGATGTCATCCTGCAAGGCCCGGCTGATTTCTTCCGCACGCGCCGGATCGTCTTCAGAAATGTCGCCCGTCACGTTGATCAGGCGAATGCCGTTTTCGCGACGAACCGTCGAAAAGCCGGTGCGCTGTTCCACACTGACAATGTCGGCCAAGGGAACATATTGATTGGCGCCGGCCCGCATGTATGTGCGTTCCAGGAAATCGGCGGTCAGCTCACCTTCTGGCAGTTCCACGCGTATTTCTGCACTACGCGGTCCTTCGGGATAGGTGGCGGCCTCGATCCCGTTGAGCCGGTCGCGCAAGGCGCGGCCCAAGTCATCAATCCTGAACCCCAGCGCCTGGCCTTGTGCCGTCAGATCCAGGATCAGTTCTTCCTTGTCATAGGCCAGGTTGTCCTGAACGGCCGACACTTCGGTGTAGCGCAACAGCGCGGTCTGCAAGTCGTTGCTGGCCCCTTTCAACGTATCGAGGTCAGCGCCGTAAAACTCGACATCAAGGGAGTCGCCACCCGGTCCGGATCGCCAGCTGCGGAAGCTGATGGTCTCTACAAGCGGATGCCGGCGCACCCGGTCCTGAAGTTCCCCCACGAAGGCAAAGCTGGAGTACGGGCGCAGATCTGCGTCGATCAGTTCTATGCTGATGCCACCCAGCAGATCATTGTCCTTGCTGTCCGCACCGGACAAGCCGCGCCCGGCATTCCCGCCAATCTCGGCTATGACGTACGCCAATGGATTGGTTCCATGCCGCTCTTCGTATTCGGCGGCCAACTCCTCGGTTGCGCGTTGCATTTCGCGCATCATGTCCAACGTATCGGCGCGCGAGGCACCGTCGACCATGGCAAAGTTTCCAGTGACCGAACCTCGTTCGGGCGCGTTGAAAAACCGCCACTGAACTTCGCCGTTCAGGAACATGGCCACTTGGCTGGCCAAGACGACCAGAACGGCCGCAATCACCACATATCGGCCCCAGATGACCCATGCCATAAAGGGTCGGAATACGTTCTCTCGAACCCACACGAAACCGCGGTTCACCAGTCGACTTGGTATGTCGTACCAGTGTTCCTTGGCCGAGTGCGCAATCGCGTGGCTCATATGGTTTGGCAGAATGAGAAAGCACTCGACCAATGAGGCGGCAAGGACAGCGATCACCGTAAACGGAATGTCGCGGATAAGGTCACCAAACCGGCCACCGATGGCGGTCAGACCAAAGAACGCGATGACCGTCGTGAGCGTCGCGGCAAAGACCGGCATTGCCATACGGCGCGCCGCATTTTCCGCAGCAACAACCGGGTGCTCGCCCAACGCCCGCGCGCGGTAATCAGCATGCTCGCCAACGACAATGGCATCGTCCACGACAATTCCAAGCGTGATGATCAACCCGAACAGGCTGATCATGTTGATCGTCAACCCACCGACATACATCAAGGCAACGGCCGCAAACATGGCAGCCGGAATGCCAACGGCCACCCAAAACGCAGTACGAGCGTTGAGGAACAAAAAGAGCAAAAGCAGGACCAGACCAAGACCGACCAGCCCATTGTCGACCAGAATATCCAGACGCGCGGTGATGGCTTCAGCCCGCGTGCGGATAAGTTCTACCGTGACGCCGGATGGCAGTGTGGCTTGCAGATCAGCCGTAATATCCTCGACCGTTCGCTGGATCCCGATAGCATCCCCGTTGTCCGATCGATCCACCCGGATCGATACAGCTGGGTCATCTCCGACAAAATAGCTGCGGTTTCGGTCGACGCCCTGCACCACGATGTTGGCGACGTCGGCAATTCGCAGCTTGGACCCATCCGGGTTCGACCGCAGCAAGATACTCTCGATCTCGCGTGCGCTGCGTTTTTCCGTGCCGGTACGGACACGAAGGTTGGCGCCAGTGACATCACCGGCCGGATCGGCGTTCACCTCGGCCGCAATCGCCGTTGCGATTTCTCGCATGGTGATGTCATGCTCGATCAGGTTGGCGGACGAGACTTCGACGATGGTCTCAGGCGCCGCAACCCCGCGAATGGTTGTGCGAGTGACGCCAACCTCGAACAGGCGGACAATCAACTCGTCCGCGAACAAGCCAAGCTGATCGGGTGATACAGGCCCAGTGATCACGACATCTGTCACGCGGTCGCGCCATGCGCCGCGCGAAACCACCGGTTCATCAGAGTCTTCGGGCAGCGTTGTTACAAGGTCCACGGCGGTTTGAACGTCATCCGCTGCTCGGCCCATGTCCCACCCGGGTTCGAACTCGAGCGTCATCTGGGCGTTGCCTTCGGTGCTGCGCGAACTGGTGCTTTCAACACCTTCGACGGCGATCAACGCTGGCTCGAGCACCTGTACAATGGCCCCATCCACATCCTCGGGGCCTGCACCTTCCCAAGCGACACGTACGGTCACGTTGTCCACGATCACGTCAGGAAAGAACTGCGCGCGCATGTTTGGCATGGACGCCGCGCCCAAAACCATAAGGACAACCAGCAACAGGTTTGCCGCGGTGCGATGCCGGGTGAAATAGCTGAGGATGCCGCCAGCTGCGGGCGGAATGTTGCGCACCATTCTGGTCTAGCCTCCCATTCGGGATTCGATACGCTCAACCAACCCGGCCGGAACTTGCGGGCGTGACAGTGCCGTCAAAACACGTTCCTTCGCGTCGCTGGGCATCATTTGATTGCCTTCCACAAACGCAATTATCTTGGCACGTCGTTCTTCACTGAGTTCTAACATCGCGGGGGGTTCTGGCACCTGCTCTTCTGTGTTGCGAAGCGGCCTCACCAAAATCCCTTCGCCCAACAACGGCGTACGCCCGGCGACCACTTCCCGACCTTCCAAACCGACGCCTCGCACCAGAACATCGTCACCCTGCCGGCGCAGCAGTTGAACCGGCAACTCTTCCAACCGATCCTCGGCACCGATAACCAGCACGGTCTGGTTCGAGGCAAGGGAGGACGCGGGCAACCGGGCCACACGCTCGATCGGCGGTTCTTGCACGCTGACGGTCACAAAGTCCTCGGGTTTGAAGCCGGGGGCAGTGTCGAGTTTCGCAAAGATCAGGCGACCAGATTGACCCTCCCCGGCCACAGCGGCGTCCCGGCTGATCACGCCGGACGCCACGAGCGCATTTCCGGCCGCGTCCAAAGTTGCAATCACCGGTGCCGGGATCAATCGGCCAAAATCATCCAGCAGGTTCGCGTATTGCGCGGTCGAGACGCGAAAGGCCACTTCTAGTGCATGCGGATCAACCAGCAGGGCGAGCTTTTCGTTCGCCGATACCAAGCGACCCTGCACCAGGGACACTTCGCTGAGCGTTCCTTCGAACCGCGCCATGACTTTCGTGTCGACGACGTCGCGTCGCGCCTCTTCCAGCGCAATTCTTGCCCGGGCCAGTCTGTTGGCGGCCTGATCTACGCGCGCTTCAGCCTGAGCTTCGGCGATGCGTCGCGCCAGAACAGATTGCCGGGCCGAGGCCAAAGCCAGCTCTGCATCCTCGACCGAAGCGGCGGTGCCGACACCGCGTTGGGCCAGATCTTGCTGCCGTTTGAAGGCGCGATCCCGCAATTCCGCCTGATCCTGCGCTGCAGCCAGTTCATCGGAAGCCAAAAGTAGCGAACGATCAGCATCGCGAACCTCGGCCTGGGCATCCAGCAGATCGCTTGCTGTACGCTCGAGCGCGGCTTCACTGTCTGCAGGATCAATGTGAACCAGATCTTCGCCCGCCCCGACAGCGCCACCTTCCACGAAGTCTTCTGACAGCCATACAATTCGGCCAGATGTCGCCGCACGCAATTCCAGCGTTCTGCGGCTTTGGATCTGGCCAAACGCCTCTAAGATCGGCGTGACAGTTTCATACGTGGCCGGAACAACATTCACCGCGAACACACGTTCGCGCGGCGCGCTGGCGCGGCCTTCTTGCGCCATGCGCGTCTGCACCGCACCCACGACGATCTGACCCGCATAAACAAGCAGGGCCAGTGTCAGGCTGGCCAAGAACACGCCAGTCAGGCTTTGACGCAAAAAGCGCATGTCTAAGACTCTTGTTTCGTTCGAACAAATGTAAGGCTAGTCCAACCGCTTGTAAAACCAACCTACAAGCATGTTAACGCAGTGCTTTGCTATTTCCGTCGCTGATGTTCGTCCAGTCGGGGGAATATCTCGACAAAGTTACAAGGCCGATGCCGATAATCGAGCTGTTTGGCCAGGATTTCGTCCCACGCATCTTTGCAGGCTCCCGGACTGCCCGGTAGCGCGAAAAGGTAGGTTCCACCGGCCACGCCTCCGGTGGCTCGGGACTGCACCGCACTGGTTCCGATTTTTTGCATGGATACAATTGTAAAAATCGTGCCAAAGGCGTCGATCTCTTTTTCATAGACATCGCGGTGTGCCTCAACCGTGACGTCACGCCCGGTCAGGCCGGTGCCCCCGGTGCTGATGACCACGTCAATTTCCGGGTCTGCCACCCACGCGCGCAACTGTGCCGCAATATCGGCCCGCTCGTCCGGCAAAATGGTTCGCGCCGCCACTGTGTGGCCAGCCGCCTGGATGCGGTCGACAAGAGTTTGGCCGGACCGGTCCGATGCCAGATCGCGTGTGTCGGACACGGTCAGCACCGCGATCCGGACAGCAATGAATTCAAGCGACGCATCTATGCGGGACATGGCTATTTTGCCTCCAGGTCGATCAGGCGAGACTTCAGATCAAGCAGGTCGGCCCATGCCTCGCGTTTGGCAGACGGGTTGCGCAGCAGATACGCGGGATGGAACATGGGCAAAACGGGTCTGTTCATCGCTTCTAGCCAAGTGCCGCGCAACCGGGTGATGCCCTGTTTGCCCAGCACGGCCCGACAGCTGATGTTGCCCATCAAAACCAGAACATCGGGGTCGACCAATGCCACGTGTCGTTCCAAGAAAGGCCGCATCATGGCAATTTCTTCTGGTTTTGGGTCGCGGTTCTGAGGCGGTCGCCAAGGCAGGACATTCGTGATGTACACCGTTTCAGCCCGCGCCAGCCCGATCGCCGCCAACATACGGTCAAGAAGCTGCCCGGCCCGGCCCACGAACGGCCGGCCCTCGCGATCTTCGTCCCGGCCCGGAGCTTCGCCGATCACCATCATGCGCGCCGTGGGCACACCATCCGAAAACACGAGGTTGCGCGCGCCCTTTTTCAGGTCGCAAAGATCGTAGCTGTCAAGCGCGGCGCGCAAAGCGTTCAAGTCGCCTGCCGCAGCGGCGAGGTCCCGGGCC
>CAWUIW010000163.1:0-7768 GCA_963922515.1 uncultured Rhodobacterales bacterium
GCCATATTGCCAAGTCCCGTTCGGCCTCATACCCGTAGTAGGTCATACTTGTTCCGACGCTGGCATTCCCCCGATACGAAACACGGGTTGATGTGAACGCAGCAATTGCACCCTGAACATACGTCATCGCATCACCGCCGCGACCGCGTTGCCAGTGCGTGTCTGATTGGCCAATCTCTTCCGCTTCACCTCCAGACACATCAGACATTGAAAAGCCAAATTTCGACATGAGGTTCATAGCCATGGTCATGCAGGATTGAGCCTCAGTTTCGCTTGCCGCCGGGTCGTTTGCCTTGCGCATCAACGCAGCAACGCGGTCCTTCATGGATTTGGCCATTGGTTTGTTTCCTCTCTATCTCAGGGGTGCGATTTTGCCGATCCACGCATCGAATTCGGTGCGCAGTTCTTGAAACTTTTGGCGGGCCTTGGCGTTGGTCGTGAGTTGCTTGCGGCTGTCTATCTGGCAGCAATCGCGCAGGTATTTGGCGGCGGCGTTGCTGTTGAACTGCCAATCCCGCATGCCGCACCGGACGGCTGCGAATTTCTGAAAACGCGGATCATTGCACAGCATACCCGCCTGTTGGGCTGGGCTCATGTCTTCGAAACGCTGGCGAGGCTTGTGGGTCACGCGGCCACCTGCAAGGCGTGGTCGCCCCATTGTTTGGCGTCCGACAGTGCTTTGCGCTGTAAGGTCATGCTGTAGGGTCTCCTGCAGAAACTGGTCCTGTCTGGAGATGTTAGATATCACCCTAAAAGGTGAGAAACAACCCTATAAGTGCATAGCCATCACGCAAATGCGATTTCCTTGCCCGTCAAGGCATGTCGGCCCGGCGCGCTTTGTTGGCAATCCGGCAGAGCTTAGCCAGCGGATAAAGGCGGGTGGCATGAGTGCGATCAGTTGTGATGCGCCCTTTCCCTTTGCGGCGTCGACAAGGTCAATGGCGTTGCGGATCAGAGCATCATTGCGGTGTTTGTCGTCGAGTGATGGGTCGACGGTAAAGCGCGTCGCTTCCCAGATGTTTGACGCCGTTGGGGGTTCCTGTGAAATTTCAGGTGGGATGCCTTCGAGTTTTCCTTCGCAAGCGTCGCGGATCATATAAGACCATCCGCCGCATTCAAAGTTGCAGGGGTTCAAACGCGATGCGGCAATGGCCTGGTTGTTTTCATGTGTGATGACATAGACGGTATTGGCGGTGTCATACTGGTCCCATTCGGCTTGACCGTTATGCGGGATCGACCAGTTTTGTTTGTCCACAAACAGATTTTTTCGCAGCGTTAGATGCTGCCACCAAAGGTCGCCGTGTTTGTGAATCGTCTTCCATTCGATAATGCTGGTTTCCATTGCCTGTCCCCAAGTTGAGTAACTGTGGGGATATGTTGCCAGCAATAGAAAAGGGTGTCGTTCAACTTGTAAGGTGAAAAGTTATACCGGCCCGCGCGCAAACATTCACGACGACAAGGAAATTATTGACACCAATGTGTTTTTGAATGTGCAGTTTTCGTTGTTTAATCGCTTGCTCGGAAACTCCATATAGGGCCGCGATTTCTTTTCCGCGCAGACCGTTTGCAAACATGTAAACGAGTTCTTTTTGCGATGTGCTTAGGCTGGTTGCTCGTTCGGTCAAATAATCTAGGTGAAGGCCGCGCAACGCAGCAAGGGCTGTCTGCCGTTCGGTTGCGTTCGCTTCGCTGGATGTGGCAATGCCAGCGATGCATCTGCTGCCGCCAATCAGGTTGGAAACGACTATGCCGTCTCGCAGCCCGTGGTCATGGGCTGCGCCCATAAATACCTGGTTCCTTTGGTTTAGGGCTGGCCATGCATTGCAGCCAAGCTGCGTCAATCCTGCATGGACAATCGGATCCTGTTTCATCAAGCCTTTGCTGAAATACAAGGACTGCCATTCCTCTGGGTAATTCGAAAAAAGATCAATGTTTCCAGATTGAAAATCGCCGACGCCAACAGCCATTCCGCAGGCCGCCAAATTGCCCAAGTCTTCGCCAATGCTAATCATACGCATCCTGTTTCCAATATGCATCATCACCTTATGGGGTGAAAATAGTAAGAAACAGGTGGACGCGCAAGTGTTAGTTGTGCAATGAAATTAGGTAAGCAATTCTAGGGCGCGTAGAATGTCTTCCAAATCCGTGGCTGCAAAGCCTGATCTAGCTCGAAAAATCAGCGAATTGTCGGATGCAGAAGCGCAAGCTGTGTTGGAAGGCTGGCGCGCGCGCTATTTTGCGTCAAAGGACTGAGTCAGGCGCTTTAGTTCTGCCTCTGCCTGTTCGTCTGTCATCGCTTCAATCAGCGCGTAAAGTTCGTTCTTGGCTTCTGAAAACGGATTGTCTGCATCCAGAACTTGGGGGTTTTGAACGCCAAGCGTTTTGCACACTTTGTCGAGCGTTTCCCAACGCATCGACTTCGTTTGCCCGTTCAGGAACTTGTTGATCGTGTTGACCGACAGGTCGCTTTCCAGAGCAACACGCGTTGCGTTCGTATTGTTGATCGCCATCAAGACCTTGAGGTTTCGGCGACGCTTTTCCCAGATATCCATAACTGCCTCAAAGATGCATGCGCGCATCTAATCACCTTTTGCGGTGAAAATGAACATACCAAAAAGTTAGTTATGGACTTGTGTTTTGTGTCAGTATAACCCTAAAAGGTGATAAAAGACATTTTGGGGTTAAGCTATGAGCGAGTCACCACAAGAATTGATCGTGCCTGATGCTGATCAGTTTCGCGAGTGGCTGATCAAGGTGTCTGAAATATTGCAAGTCAGGCCAGCACGGCTCGCCACTGATTCCGGCTCGCCGGTCAACTCGGTTGGAAAGTTTATCAAAGGCAATCAACGAGAATTGCATCTGACAACCGCGCACAACTTGCACAGCCATGTTATGAAACTGAGCCGCGCGCGCGGCGTTGCCGTTCCCAGATTGCAGGTAGAAGTTGGCTGCGCGGCAAGGTCGGGCGCATGTGATGTCGTTGATGGTGGAGGTGCTCCAACGGTTGCAAGCGGGTCGGGTGCCACTGATCGCGTCAGAAGGGCGTCGGGATGACTTGTGGTCAAGACCGTCTTTCACCGGTTTTCGTATTGGCTGGCTCTGTCTGTCAGGCATTCAAGCCGATTGGTCAGTTCGTATTGATACAGTTGGCGGCATTCGGTTTGAAACAGGTTTCGAACGTTCGACGGCAAATCGCTGCCGAACTTGTGAATATCCGCCATCAGGAACACAACCTGTCGTTTACACTCAAGCGCCCCTTGCCACCCCGTTTCTTTGACGACGCTGTCGCAAGCGAGATAGTCCAACATCGCGTCGCTAAAATCTCCAGATACAGCGCTTCGGCGGGCTTCTTCGCCAATTTGAAACGCCTGAAACTCGCTTACGATACAATTTCGCTCTTGTGCTTGATCATCTGGAAATTGATTTTTGCAGAATTCCTGCGTCGCGGCGCGCGAATACTCTTGCGCCGTTGCTGGCACGCAAATGAGCGCATAACAGATCATGAGCAAAAACGGTTTCATCGTAAATCCTCTTTGATCGCCACATGTTTTGCGTGGCGCAAGCCTGCATTGGAAGCCGTGATGCCAAAGCGTGACGCTTTTCGGCGTCCGCTGCAAGGGGTGCAGGCATGAACAGTCTGTCACGCACCCCCGGCAACTTTTCGGGTGTTTTTGCGAATAGGCAAATCGAATTGAGCCACAGTGTGGGCTGGGGCATGGAAAGGTCCTTTCTTCGCGCAATACCGGGGGGGGCGTTGCGGCCCACAAACTGTGTCCCCCGATTCTTCCCTGTTGGAACTTGGGCGGTGTCATTCGGATGCCGCCCTTTTTTCCGGGGGGGGCAAGCATGACCCGGCTGCGCCGCCCGCCCGTCAATGATCCGGCACGCTTGAAGCATGCAGACCATGCTTTGTTGTGTCGGCTGGCGGATGGCCGGTTTCTGTTTGTTCTCTTTGATTGCAACGTTGGGCTGCCCATCACGGTGTTTCGGGAAGGGATGGTCGTTCGGCGCGAAGGTAAGGGCGTTATCCGTTTGGAGGTTCCAGATGGCTTTTGCTGACATGGACCGGAACCAGCTCATCGAGCAGGACATCGACCCTAACGCCTGCCGGGCGCTTTGGTGCGCCGTGATCGAAGAGCAATTCCGGGTTGCCCTAACGCCGCGCAGGTCGGATCACCCGGTTGAAATTGCCGTCGCGCGCAACTGGTTTGGAACGCAAGACTTCTTTGAGGCTTGTGCTTTGGCAGGTGTGGATGGGGCATTCATCCTGTGGGGCGTTCGGCAACATTTTGCATCGCGCGGGGTGCTGTAATGGGTGCGCGTATTTACCAAAACATCGAAATACGCGGCGTCGTCTACCCCGATATCAAAGCCGCAGCGACAGCGCTTGGCGTGCATCCAAATACAGTGCGCGCGGCCTATCGAACGGGCGCGTTGCATCGCGTTGGCACGGGGTGTTTTGGACCCAAACCGATGCGTGTGCAGATTGCGGGCAAGGTCTATGACGATGTGCGATCAGCGGCGGCGCATTTGGGTGTAAAACCCAGCGCGATCTATTCGGCAATTTCTGACGGTGATCCTGATCGGGTTGCCAGACCGGCAGCTTACAACCCGTGGAAATCCAAACCGTTCTCAATTGGTGCGCTGACGTTTCCATCCATGCGCGCGGCCAGCCGGGCTTTGGGCTTCGATAACGAAGAATACATCGCTCAGGTGGTGAGGCGCGGGTCGTGCAAGGGGCGCGAACGCATACTTGCGGCTGCAATGGCTTATGTCGCGGACGGTAAGGGCGCCCGTGTCGCAGAAGCGACGGAACGCGCCCAGATGGAATTGCCCGTCAGCGCCCCTGTGAGCGCCCAGCAGGAAGCTTTGGCGCTATGACCCTGCTGCTACCCACAACGGCCAATGCCGTGGCACGGCATGCTGAGCCAGAGGATTTCCGATCTTACGCGCATCAGGAATTGGCAGCGTCCAGCCCTTGGGCTTCAGGCATCTGCTTTAACCCATCCTGCGGGGCCGCGTTCGAGCCGCGCCGCAGCTGGCAGATTTACTGCTGCACAGCATGTGAGCGCGCAGGCACGGCAGAGCTGCGCAAATGGGGGCACCGCATGGCCCTGTCGGCGTTGATCTGGCGCATGGGTAAATATGAACAACACGACGCGGGCATCCGCGATCTGACGCGCGCGGCACGGCGGCACGTGACCCATGTGCAATCCGCCTGGTTGGCAGATCGGCAAGCCCGCGCCGGGGCAGGGCGGTGATGCCATGGCCCGAGCTTACTACAATGAGCGCGACCCCTACGCCGCAGCATGGCTTGAAAACCTCATTGCAGCTGGTGAAATCGCGCCCGGAGACGTCGACACAAGAGACATTCTTGATGTCCGTCCCGCCGACCTTGACGGCTATACGCAATGCCATTTCTTCGCCGGAATTGGCATCTGGTCGGCCGCATTACGCGCTGCCGGATGGCCTGATGATCGTCCGGTCTGGACCGGATCATGTCCCTGCCAACCTTTCAGCGCGGCAGGCGCTGGCCATGGGTTTAACGATGAACGGCATCTGTTCCCCGGCTGGCATTGGCTCATCGAACAGTGTCGCCCTGAAACTGTCTTTGGAGAACAGGTTGCAAGCGCTGACGGCCTGGTCTGGGCCGACGCTGTACAAGCTGCAATGGAAGCGACGGGTTACGCCGGGGGGATTGTCGATACCTGCGCTGCGGGCTTTGGCGCATTCCACATCCGGCAAAGGCTCTACTTCGCAGCCGAGGATCAGCGACTTGCCGCGGATCGGCTGGTCGACGCCGCAAGCGCACGATTGCACCGGCGGTGGTCAGGAGAAGCGGTATCTCAACCCGCAGCGTCAAAGCGCGTTACCGGACGAGGTGATGCTGGCGGGCTGGTCTACGGCATCGGCACGCGACCACAAGGACACGGCGGGGATGGCCACGACCGGGGTCAACCCGGACGGAACGGAGCGGGACAGGACGGACCAACTGCCTCGTCAGGTACAGTTAGCGGGGTGGCCGACACCTATGGCGGGAACTCCAGCGCAGAACGGGAACAGCCCGGCTGGGAACAGCGACTACAGCCGGTCGGTGGTAGGCGTGGTCAGCGGGTGGCCAACGCCGACGGCCAATCCAAACGAGGGCGACCCACAGAAAAAGGCCAGACGCCGAGCAGATATGAAAGCCAAGTACGGCTCCAAGACGGGCAACGGGATGGGCCTGGGCTTGTCAGAGGCCGCGACGCTGGCAGGCCCGGCACGACTGACCCACGATGGGCAGATGCGGACTGGCTGTTCTGCCGGGATGGAAAGTGGCGGCCAGTTGAACCCGGCACATTCCCGCTGGCTCATGGGGCTACCGCCCGAATGGGACGACTGCGCGCCTACGGAAACGGCCTCGATCTTGCGCAAGCGACTGGCTTTGTCCGCGCCTACCTGGAAAGGCACGTGGGAGCCAAAACCACCGTCGCAGGAGACCTATTCGAGTGGGGCGCGTGATGCAGGTTAAGCCATCATTGGTCGAATTGGACCAATTGCCAGAGTATCCAATCGAGCCGGATGCGCGCTTGGATACGCATGAATTTTTGCGCTGGGAATACGCGCGCTGGTTGGCATCCGACATGCGTTGGAACGGGACGCATGAATGCAAATCCATGTGGTTTGAGTTGGTCAACCTGTCGTACAACGAAACGCCAGTTGGCACTTTGCCGAATAATAACCGCCGATTGGCGCGCATGATCCAGCCGACAGTCGAGCCTGACCGGTTTGATGCGCTTTGCGCTTTGCCATTTGGTCCGCGTTATGGATGGGTGCCATGTCGAGCTGGTGATGACATTCGCTTAATGCATCCCGTTGTTACCCGCATCGTTTTGCTGGCCTTTGCAAGCCGCGCCACCCACGCCGCGCGCGTCGAGGCCGCATCGAATGCAAGACGGCTAAAGCGACTGACCGACGATGTCATGCAGGCGATTCCGGCATTGGCAAGCGATCCAAGGAAAATTCGGTACATCGATACGGTTATTCAAGAGCGCATCGATGCGCGGGGCGGTGAGCGCCGCACAGCCGAAGATCTGGATGTTGCCATTCGGGCTTGTCTCCAAAAGGACCGCGAGGGCGGCTTTCCGAACAAACCATAGTCAGTGTCGGTGAGTGTCAAACAGACACTAAGCGACAGTCACAGACACTCAGTTAGTGTCCAAATCGAGAAGGATAAAGACAATGAAAAGAGACTGAGAACACCGATACCGACACATCGCAAAGGGTTGAATTGTGGATAACTTATAGATCCTGAGAGGGCCGAAATGACCGAAGGGCAGATTGCAGAGAAAGATCACAAAGTTGAAAGCGTAGAGACCAAGCGGGGGCGCGTTCGCCGTTTGCTGATTGATCCATTGGTAGACCACGGTTTTGTTTTCAAGCATGGCACCACGGATAGTGACCAGATCAAAAAGCTGAACCATTTGACCGATAATCTGGCGTATATGTCAGATCGTGGACTTATGGCTTTGCGCGAGTGTCTGGCCACAAAAGGCGCCGGTTCGCGGCGCAATTTCTGGCCATGCGCAGCAACTATCATCGGGTTCGCGGAGGCTTTTGAGCGAAGACCGTTGTCCGAAAATCCAAACCTGCTGAGCTGGTTTCGGTCGCGTGCCGGTGAGGCCGCATTGGAAGGCAAGCGACTTTATGCAGAGTACGTGTTTTGGCAGGAATTCAAACGCCCACCTGTCACGCCATTGGACCAAAAACGCGTCGCCGATCGTGCGGC
>CAWUIW010000164.1:0-7701 GCA_963922515.1 uncultured Rhodobacterales bacterium
AGCTGCAAAACCAGTGGATGGAGATGAGCGATTTCAAGGTCATCTATTGGTGGGAGTGGGGCCACAGGCAGCTGGGCCGTTTCATTGGGCTGGTATGGGCCGTGGGGTTTCTGGGCTTTTTGGTCACCCGCTCGATCCCCACAGGCTGGACGGGGCGTTTGCTGATCCCCGGACTGCTAGGGGGTGTGCAAGGCGCCGTCGGCTGGTGGATGGTCTCTTCTGGTGTGACCCAGGGCGAGGGGATGACCGATGTCGCTTCGTACCGCTTGGCCACGCATTTGGGTCTGGCCTTTGTCATTCTGGGCGTTCTGGCGTGGTTCACCTTCGCGATGGGCCGAGAGGAGCGGGACATGATGCAGGCCCGCCGGTCGCGCGATGCGCGGGGCTATGGTATGGCGACGGGTTTGCTGCATCTGACGTTCCTGCAGATACTGTTGGGCGCACTTGTGGCCGGAATTGATGCCGGCCGATCTTACACCGACTGGCCGCTGATGTCGGGCGAGGTTTTCCCGTCCAACGCGTTGGACTTTCAGCCGATCTGGCGAAATTTCTTTGAAAACGCCGGCATGGTCCAATTCATGCACCGGGTGACCGGTTATCTTGTGCTGCTGTTTGGCATTTTTGTTTGGGTACGCAGCAGATCAAGCGCCAACACGGCATCGCGGTTCGCGTTCAATGCGGCGTTTGCCGCATTGTTGCTGCAGATCGTGCTGGGCATCGTCACCGTACTGTATGCGGCGCCGTGGTACCTTGCCATCGCGCATCAGTTGCTGGCCGTCGCTCTGTTCGTTCTGATTTTGCGCGCGCGCTTTTTGTCCGCCTATCCCGTTTCTCAATCCATAAGGGCCACCTGAAATGTCCGCATTCGACGACTTGATGGCATACAGCCGTGACACCGCTGCACTTGGTCAGATCGCCGGGCGCCTCGGCTGGGATCAGGAAACCATGATGCCGCGTGGGGCGGGCGCCCAGCGCGGGCTGGAAATGGCCGCCCTTGAAGCGGTGCTGCATGCGCGCAAGTCGAACCCGCGTGTTGGCGATTGGTTATCGGCAGCCGAAGCGCCGGATGCGTCCGGGCAGGCTCAGCTGCGCGAAATCCGCCGCGCCTATGACCGGGCGGTTAAGGTGCCCTCTGATCTGGCCAAGACATTGGCCCAGAAAACGTCGGAAGCGCAGGGGATCTGGGCACAGTCGCGGGCCGATGAAGATGTGGCCGCGTTTCTGCCCACACTGGAAGAAATAGTCGCGCTGCGCCGCGAAGAGGGCCAGGCACTGGCCAATGGCGGCGATGTCTATGACGCGCTTTTGGAAGACTACGAGCCGGCTACGTCTGCCGCTGACATCGGGACCATTTTTGACGCCATGCGGCCGCGATTGGTTGCACTTCGCGCTGCCGTTCTGGACCGGCCCGCCCCGTCAGGGGTACGTGGCACGTTCGACGAGGCCGGGCAGATGCAACTGTCCACTGTTCTTGCGCGGACTTTCGGTTATGACCTGGAACACGGGCGGGTCGATAAGGCCGTGCATCCGTTCAGTTCCGGCAGCGGGCTTGACGTGCGGATCACGACGCGCACCAACCCCGAAGATCCATTCAATTGCTTTTACTCGACGATCCACGAAGTGGGTCATGCCGCCTACGAACAAGGCATTGATCGATCTTATCTGCTGACGCCACTGGGGCAGGGTGTGTCCATGGGTGTCCATGAAAGCCAAAGCCGGATTTACGAGAATCAGTTGGGGCGTAGCCGTGCCTTTACGGGATGGCTTTACGGTCAAATGCGCGATGTTTTCGGAGATTTCGGCATCGCGAATGAGGACGCATTCTATGCAGCCGTCAACCGGGTCCATAATGGCTTTATCCGGACCGAGGCCGACGAAGTGCAATACAATCTGCACATTATGCTGCGGTTCGATCTGGAACAGGCATTGATGTCGGGCGACTTGCCGGTCGCGGACCTGGAAAGTGCGTGGAACGATCGGTTTTCTGCTGATTTTGGGTATGCCGTCGACAAGCCGTCGAACGGTTTGCTGCAGGACGTGCATTGGTCCGTCGGTTTGTTTGGGTATTTCCCGACATATTCGCTGGGCAATGTGTATGCCGGTTGTCTATACGAGGCGCTGCGCAACGCCGTGCCCGGGCTGGACGATGATCTGGCGCGGGGCGATACATCAGCGGCCACCGGCTGGTTGCGCGAAAACCTGCAACGGCACGGCGGGCTATACGAGCCACGGGATGTCATTGCGCGGGCCAGTGGTCAAGAACCGGGGCCCGCGCCGCTGCTCGCCTATCTCGAAGCCAAGTTCGGCGCCCTTTACGATTTATGATGTCGCCGTTGCTGATCTTGGCGCGAGCCACGCCCAGAAGCTGAGCAGGATCGCCGAGGCGGATACAACCGTCATGATGGTGCCCGGTACAAAGTTCACGAAACCGGGCAGGTCGACAAAAACGAAGTAACCGATATCGGCCATGCCCCCGACCAGGGCCGTCACCCAAATGGCCGTAAGTGTGCCGCGCCAAATGAAAATGGCACCAACCAACGTGGCGACACCAAACCAAAGCAGGTTCCAGCCATGCTGATTGAGAATCCCGTTGAGGGCGGCGGGGTAATCTCCCACCAATGTCGCGGGATCAACGCCATCGGCTATGGCCTGAATGGCGCCGGTGGCGTCACTGGACAGGACGATTACACCAGCAAGAATGTGGACGAGGCCCCAGATCACCCATAGGGCGGCAGCGATTTTGAGCAAGGTGGTTCGGTAACTGGTCATAGTCTGCTCCGATAAAAGTGGTGTGGCGTTTGATATCTGCCATGGGATTGACCTAGGCTCGTCCCAGACTGATAGATCAATTGGTGGACTTTATCAACATAATGTCAAACGCTCCGACAGATGTCGGCCAATTGGCCGTCAACGTTGATCGTTTCGTACGCCGCTTGCACGCGTCACTGCACGGCCGAGCACAACAGGTCGACGCCGAGAAAATCGGCCCATTCGGAGGCATGGTCCTGATGTGTGTGTCAGAGCTTCAGCCCATCAGCATGCACGCACTCACGGCGCATCTGGCGCGCGACAAGTCCCAGATGACACGCGTTGTGGCATCGCTTGAACATAAGGGTCTGGTTGAGCGCCGCCGGTCCGAGACCGATGGGCGGGTCACTGTCATTGCGCTTACCGAAGCAGGATCGGCGCAGGTGGGCGCGTTCGAGCGCGTGCTGACCGATGTGGTCGAGGACCTGTTGGACGGGTGGAGCCCGGACGAAGTCACCGCATTCGCACGCCTGATCGCAAAGATCTGACCGGCTGCGAAGTCTGACTTGGCTCAGCTTTCGTCGTCGTCGGGATACTCTTCGTCCGATTGCTCGGCGATCCACGCCACGCTAACCACGCGCTCGTCGCCGCCAGTGTTGAAGACGCGGACCCCACCTGCGCTGCGCGACCGGAACGAAATACCGTCCACCGGCACACGAATGGATTGACCTGTGGACGTGGCCAACATGATCTGGTCGTCCATCTCAACCGGGAAAGAGGCCACGACCGCGCCGCCGCGCATCGCTTTGTCCATTGCGGCCACGCCCATGCCGCCGCGCCCGCGCACGGGGTAATCATGGCTGGAGCTCAGCTTGCCCAAACCGCTCTCGGTGATGGTCAGGATCAGGTTTTCCGATGCCGACATCTCGACATAACGCTCGTTTGAAAAATTCGGGTCTGCCACTGCGTCTTCATCGTCGGTTTCCGCATCATCGGTCAGGCCAGCCATGGCCCGGCGCATTTTCAGATAGGCCACGCGTTCGGCCGGGCTGGCGGCAAAATGCCGGATCACAGAGGCCGAGACGACGCGATCGCCATTTGTCAGCTTGATGCCGCGAACACCCGTGGAATCACGCCCTTTGAAAATCCTGACATCTGTGGTGCGGAACCGGATTGCGCGCCCCGAGTTTGTGACCAGCATTACGTCATCAGTTTCAGAACAAATGCGCGCATTCACCAGGCTGACCGACCCGTCGTCGGGCAGTTTCATGGCGATTTTACCGTTGCGTTTGACATTGGTGAAATCGCTGAGCGCATTGCGACGCACGTCCCCCGCGCTGGTCGCAAAAACGATCTGCAGCTCGTCCCATTCATCCTCGTCCCGGTCGACCGGCATGATTGCCGCAATCGAAACGCCGGTTGGTATTGGCAGGATGTTGACGATCGCTTTGCCCTTGGACGTGCGACCGCCCTGCGGCAGGCGCCAAGTCTTGAGTTTGTAGACCATGCCATCGGTTGAAAAGAACAAAAGCTGCGTGTGCGTGTTGGCGACAAACAAAGTGGTCACCACGTCTTCGTCCTTGGTTTGCATACCGGACAGACCTTTGCCGCCACGCTTTTGCGCCCGGAAATCGGCCAATGGCGTACGCTTGATGTATCCGCCCGCCGTCACGGTCACGACCATATCCTCGCGCTCGATCAGGTCTTCGTCTTCCATGTCGCCTGACCATTCGACAATTTCAGTCCGGCGGGGCAGGGCGAACTGATCTCGCACCTCTCGCAGCTCGGTGGCGATGATGTCCATGATCCGGTCTCGGCTGCCAAGAATTTCCAGGTATTCCTTGATCTTACCTGCCAACTCTTCCAGTTCGTCGGTGACCTCTTTCACCCCGATCTGCGTCAGGCGCTGCAGCCGCAGTTCCAAAATCGCGCGCGCTTGCGTTTCGCTGAGGTTGTAGGTGCCGTCCTCGTTGATCGTATGGGTCGGGTCATCGATCAGTTTGATGTAATCGGCGATGTCGGCAGCTGGCCAGCGGCGCTCCATCAGTTTGGCGCGGGCTTCTGCGGCGTCAGCGGATGCACGGATCGTCGCCACCACCTCGTCCACGTTAGATACGGCCACAGCAAGGCCACACAGGATATGGCTGCGTTCGCGGGCTTTTCGCAGGTCATAGGCCGTGCGCCGCGCCACCACATCTTCCCGGAAATCCAGAAACGCGGACAGAAAGCCGCGCAGTGTCAGCTGTTCGGGCCGCCCGCCGTTCAACGCCAGCATGTTGCACCCGAACGACGTTTGCATTGGTGAGAAGCGATACAACTGGTTCAACACCACCTCGGGCGTTGCATCGCGCTTGAGCTCGACGACAACGCGCACACCGTTGCGGTCGCTTTCATCCTGCACATGCGCGACGCCTTCGATCCGCTTTTCGCGCACGGCTTCTGCGATCTTCTCGATCATCGCGGCCTTGTTCACCTGGTAGGGGATTTCATCAACGATGATCGCGTAACGGTCTTTGCGCAGCTCTTCGACACGGGTCTTGGCCCGGATGATGACGCTGCCACGGCCTTCCAGATATGCCTTGCGGGCGCCGGACCGTCCCAGCATCACCCCTCCGGTCGGAAAGTCGGGCCCGGGGACATATTCGATCAGCTGTTCGCTTGTCAGATCAGGATCTGCAATCAGGGCCAGCGTAGCGTCTGCCACTTCACCCAGGTTGTGGGGCGGAATGTTGGTCGCCATACCAACCGCAATCCCACCGGCCCCATTGACCAGCATATTGGGAAACCGGGCCGGCAGAACGGTTGGTTCCTGATCTTTGCCGTCGTAATTGTCCTGAAAATCAACGGTTTCTTTCTCGATATCCGCCAGCAAGGCTGCGGCAGGCTTGTCCATGCGCACTTCGGTGTATCGCATGGCGGCGGGGTTATCGCCGTCCATCGAGCCGAAGTTGCCTTGGCCGTCGAGCAACGGCAAAGACATGGAAAAATCCTGAGCCATCCGCACCAAGGCGTCGTAGATCGCGCTGTCGCCATGCGGGTGATATTTACCCATGACGTCGCCCACGGGACGCGCGGATTTGCGATAGGCCTTGTCGTGCGTATTGCCGCTTTCGTGCATTGCGTACAAAATCCGCCGGTGTACCGGTTTCAGCCCATCGCGCAAATCCGGGATCGCGCGGCTGACGATGACCGACATCGCATAGTCCAGATACGCGCTTCGCATCTCGCTTTCGATCGATACCGTTGGCCCGTCATACACTGGGCGCTGCGGGATTTCATCTGCGTTTTCAGGGTGTTCCGGCGTGTCTGTCACGTTTTTTGCCTATTATTTCAGCTCTGCCTACATCTTGTGGTTCCACTGTATCAGACCACGCATATAGGGTGCAATGCCTTGCCTGCGATCAATTGGCAGCCAGACGCTTGCTGTGCCAACATGCTGTTTTTGTTGATAAATGCCCTCAAGGGTCGCAACACTTGAAAAACCAACAACAAAAAGGAGCAGAGATGACCCCATCCGAAACCGAATTGATGCTCAAGGGATATGGTCTGACCACGGCTGAGTTTTTCTATCACATGCCCGACTACACGCACGTTCTGAACACGTTCGTCTGGCAGGATTACGATCTGGCTCCGGATCATCCCCGGCTTTTCAAGTTCGTGGAATTCTGGCAGTCCGAGATCGAAGGGCCCTTGCATTCCGTGCGTTTTACCCATCGCAAGATGATCGCGCCGGGCGAATGGCGCAACGTACAGGGCGAGTTTCACATTCACTGACACCAATGGCGGGCGCAGGCGGTAGGAGCGCGATCAGCCAGAGCAGCTTGCACCGCCCAAGACACAGAACTTTGCACAATGCGGGTGGTTGAGTGCCACGTCGCGCTCGGCGTCTGCCAAGCTGTGACCCAGCTCGAACTCCGGTGCATAGGGCAGTAGAGTGCAAGCCAGCACTGCCGGGCTGGATGCCCCTTTGCGTTTCACGACCATGCGGGACGACGCGCACATGACCGAGTCAGGCGATTTACCAAGAATACTCCAACACGCCGTGGTGATTTCGGGGACTTCGACCGACATGTCCATTTCAGGAAACAGCACGGTTTGGGCCGGATCAAACGCATCAATATCAAATCGATGTTCGGCAAAGAACGCGGCATAGCCGGTGCGGCTGACGACGTCCGTGTCGCCCCAAACCGTGCGCCCGGCCACCGCCATGCGAATGCCCGCGTCCCGCAACCACTGCATTCCTTTCACGGTTTTTGCAAAGCTGCCTGTCCCGCGCTCTTCGTCATGTAAATCAGAGCGATAGTGATCAACCGACACGCGCAGGGTCAGTTTCGCGCCGAATTCAGCGTGCAAGTCGACCAGGCCGGCCTGAACACTTGGGCGCATCATGGGGCGCATGGCATTTGTCAGGATCAGTACATCGTATTCGCGAGCCAAGGCGGCGCGTGTCATGTCGATCATATCGGGGTTCATAAATGGTTCGCCACCGGTGAAACCGATTTCTTGCACACCCCAGTTGCGCTCGTCCAACTGGTCCAGATACGACGTCACCTCGTCGGTTGTCAGGTAGACCAAAGCATGGTTTGTGGGGCTGCTTTCGATGTAGCAATTGGCGCATTCTATGTTGCATAGAGTGCCGGTGTTGAACCAAAGCGTTTGGGGGTTGCGCAATGGTACAACGGCGCGTTTTTGGCCATCCGCTGTGAGGACCGGGTTGTCAAACTTGCCGATATTCGCTTCGCCAGCGCCGAGGTCTTTCATGGATGCGTCCAATTGTCTAGCCGTGGCGACTTTGTAGTCGGTAAATTGCACAAAACGAAAGGTAGGTCGTCAAAACTGACACAGTTGTGATACCTACATATGATGGTATGATGTTAGCGCAAACATCTTTGAGGTGATACGATGGTTTCCCGCGTTATTCCGGTAGATCCTTTTGATCTTGTGATCTTTGGT
>CAWUIW010000165.1:0-7631 GCA_963922515.1 uncultured Rhodobacterales bacterium
GGCTGGCCGCGGCGCGCGCATTGCGCGCCGGTGGGGCAGAGCCCATCTGTTGGGATGACAGCCCAGAGGCCCGCGCCCGGGCCGAGGATGAAGGCTTCTCTTGCCGCGACCTGAAGAAACAGGGCGCATTTGACGGGATCGCCAGCCTGATCGCGTCGCCCGGCATCCCGCATCTGTACCCCAACCCCAACCCTGTCGTGGCCGCCGCCTTGTCCGCCGGTGTGCCGGTCGACAATGACATTGGCCTGTTCTTTCGATCCTATGCCACCCGCGACTGGGACCGTTTCGAAACTCCGCCGCGTGTCGTCGCGGTGACCGGGTCCAACGGCAAATCAACAACCGCCGCACTGATCCACCACATTCTGACCGAAACCGGTATGCCGGCGCAGCTTGCCGGCAATATCGGGCGCGGGGTGCTTGATCTGGACCCGCCCCATGATGGCGAGGTGGTCGTGCTGGAGCTGTCCAGCTATCAGACCGATCTGGCGCGGGCTCTGACCCCGGACGTCGCCGTCTTTACCAATCTGTCGCCTGATCATCTGGATCGGCATGCGGGCATGGGTGGCTATTTCGCCGCCAAACGCCGCCTGTTCGCCGAGGGCGGACCGGACCGCGCGGTGATTGGCGTGGACGAGGTAGAAGGACAGTATCTGGCCGGGCAACTCAGCGAAGGACCGGCTGATGATCGGGTCATCCGGGTGTCGTCCGGCCAAAAGCTGCAAGGGCCCGGGTGGCAGGTCTATGCCCGCAAGGGTTTTCTGTCAGAGTACCGCAAGGGACGTCAGGCCGGGTCGATCGACCTGCGCGTGATTAAGGGACTGCCGGGTGCGCACAACCATCAGAACGCTTGTGCCGCGTACGCCGTTTGCCGGGCGCTTGGTCTCGCCCCTCGTGTGATCGAAGCCGCGCTACACACCTTTGCCGGGTTGCCGCACCGCAGCCAACTGGTCGCCGAGATCCATGGCGTGGCCTATGTGAACGACAGCAAGGCCACCAATGTCGACAGCGCTGCAAAAGCGTTGAGCGCGTTCAAATCGATCCGCTGGATCTGCGGCGGGTTGGAAAAAGAGGGCGGTCTGGACGGATTGCGCGGCGCCACGGGGGCGGTCAAGAAAGCTTATGTCATCGGTCGCGAGGCGGCAGGATTTGCGCTGCAACTCGATGTCGAGGCTCAGATTTGCATCACGATGGCCACCGCCGTGGCCGCCGCAATGGCCGAGGCCGAACCGGGGGATACCGTTCTGCTGGCCCCGGCTGCCGCAAGTTTTGACCAATATGACAGTTTCGAAAAACGGGGTGAGGATTTCATGAAAGAGGTGCGCGCGCGGCTGTAGTGTGGCACACTTCGCCGCGCAGGCCGTTTTGATGAAAGTCCGATGATGTCCGTCCGTATTGAACTCTGCGACCGATTGCCGGAGCGCGCGCAATTCGACGCGGTTCTGGGTGCCTATTACAAAACGATTGTCGAACGAATGGCGGCTTTCGGGGTCGATATTGAACCCGAGGCCGCCCAGAGCGCGGCGGCAGAGTTCTGGGAAAACGCGGCGGGTTATTTGCCGCCCAATGGGGCGCTCGCGATTGCAAGAGGGACAAGTGCTCAGATTGTTGGGTGTGGCATGCTGAAACGGCTGGACAATCAGACGGGCGAGCTCAAGCGGCTGTTTGTCATGGATGCGGCGCGGGGCACGGGGGCGGGACGGCGCCTTGTTGAAATCCGCATCGCAGCGGCGCGCGATCTGGGTTTCAAAAGACTGGTCGCCGATACGCTGGTCTCGAATGTTGAAATGCGTCGCCTTTATCCAAAACTGGGCTTTGTCGAGGTCGGCGCACCGCTGGACACGACCTCATATCGTGATCATCCCGCGCTGCGTCCGCATATGCTTTTTTTTGCGATGGATCTCAGCGACCGCTGATCGCCCGTCCCGCTGCGACGGCGGAGGACCACGCCCATTGAAAGTTGTACCCGCCGAGCCAGCCGGTCACATCCACAGCCTCGCCGATTGCATAAAGGCCCGGCACTGACTTGGCTTCCATGGTCTTTGAAGACAGGCAATCGGTATCAATGCCGCCCAGCGTCACCTCGGCGGTGCGGTATCCTTCGGAACCGGTCGGAATGACCTGCCAGTCTTGCAGGCGCGCGCAGAGCGCCGCAAGGCTCGCGTCCGACTGATCGGCCAGCCGCGCTGCTTCCGGTTGCCCGGTACCCAGATGGGCAACGAGTCGCGCCGGCAGGTGGCGGGCGAGTTCCGTCGTCAACTGCCGCCGCCCTTCCGTTTGGCGTTGCTGGCGCAGCAGGTCATAGAGCTGGCCCGCAGGGTCGAGATTCACGGAAACCGCTTCCCCTTCGCGCCAGTAGGACGAGATTTGCAAGATGGCCGGGCCAGACAGACCCCGGTGCGTGAACAGCACGGCCTCGTCAAACGACGTCTCGGCGTTGGACACTCGGGCCGCTGCCGACACGCCCGCCAGCGGTTTGAAGCGGGCGTCGGAAAAGGTGAAGGGCACAAGAGCAGGACGCGTTTCTGTCACGGTCAGGCCAAACTGACGGGCCAGGTCATAAGCCAAACCGGTTGCTCCCATCTTGGGGATGGATTTGCCGCCAGTGGCCAAGACAAGGGTGCGACATGTCAGCGTTTGCGTCTGACCGTCGCGCCGGGCGCGCACGACAAATCCTGCGTCGCCGCGGGTCACGGACATAATCTCAGTCTGCACCAACAGGTCGGCCCCGGCGGAACGCAGTTCCGCAACAAGCATGGCGACGATCTGCTTGGATGAGCCATCGCAGAACAGCTGCCCCAGAGATTTTTCATGCCATGCTATGCCATGCCGATCCACAAGATCGATGAAATCCCATTGCGTGTATCGGGCCAGTGCGGACTTTGCGAAATGCGGGTTACGCGACAGGAAGTTTTCGGGGCCGGCATGCAGGTTGGTGAAGTTGCAGCGTCCCCCCCCCGAAATCCTGATTTTCTCTCCAGGCGCCTTGGCGTGATCCAAGACAAGCGTGCCGGGGCCGGAAAAGGCCCCGCACATCAATCCCGCGGCACCTGCGCCCAAAATGATGGTTTCACGATGCATGCGGCGCCAGATATCGAATGCGCAGCTGCCGTGCCAGCCCATCCCTGCATCGCCCCGCAATTTGGCTGGCCTGAGATGCGATTTCACGCTAGAATCGGACACAGACCCGGAAAACCGGGCGTGTCAGAGGCAGTAAGAGCGGTATTTCCATGACGGAAATGGTGTATGGGGCAGCGCCCGAACGGGCGGGTGAGCCCGTTCTTCCGAAATGGTGGCGGACCATCGACAAGTGGTCGATGTCGTCAGTGATGATGCTGTTTGTCATCGGTTTGCTGCTTGGATTGGCGGCTTCTGTGCCGCTGGCTTCGCGCAACGGATTTGACAATTTTCACTATGTCGAACGGCAGGCCGTGTTTGGCTGCGCGGCTTTGATCGCGATGCTGATCACGTCGATGATGTCGCCGGTGCTGGTGCGGCGTCTGGCGATACTTGGTTTCATCGTCAGTTTTGTGGCGATGGCACTGTTGCCGGTTCTGGGCACCGACTTCGGCAAGGGTGCCGTGCGCTGGTACAGCCTTGGCTTTGCGTCGGTGCAGCCATCGGAGTTCATGAAACCTGTTTTTGTGGTCGTGGCGGCGTGGATGCTGGCGGCGCGCCAGCAGATCAACGGCCCGCCCGGCACGCTTTGGTCGTTTGTTCTGTGCATGTGCCTTGTGACAATGCTGGTGATGCAACCTGATTTTGGCCAGGCCTGCTTGGTGCTCTTTGGCTGGGGCGTGATGTATTTCGTGGCGGGGGCGCCGATGGCTTTGCTGGTCGTGATGGCTGCGCTTGTGGTGCTGGGCGGCACGCTTGCCTATTCCAGTTCTGAGCACTTTGCCCGCCGGATCGATGGGTTTCTGACGCCCGAGGTCGAACCCACAACACAGCTCGGCTACGCCACCAATGCCATACGCGAGGGCGGGTTGTTCGGCGTTGGCGTCGGCGAAGGACAAGTCAAATGGTCGTTGCCCGATGCGCATACGGATTTCATCATCGCCGTTGCCGCAGAAGAGTACGGCTTGGTGCTCGTTCTGATCATCCTAGCGCTTTACGCTGGCATTGTGGTGCGGTCGCTGTTTCGATTGATGCGTGAACGCGACCCGTTCATCCGCTTGGCCGGAACCGGGCTGGCATGCATGTTTGGCGTGCAAGCCATGATCAACATGGGTGTCGCTGTACGACTGTTGCCAGCCAAAGGTATGACGTTGCCATTTGTCAGCTATGGCGGATCCTCGCTGATCGCGGGCGGTATTGCGCTGGGAATGCTGCTGGCCTTTACCCGGGTCCGGGCGCAAGGTGAAATCGTGGACGTGTTGCGGGGGCGATAGGCTATGGCAAAACCCCTTCTGTTGATGGCGGCGGGTGGAACGGGCGGACATATGTTCCCGGCGCAGGCGCTAGCTGAGGCGATGCTGCGCAAGGGTTGGCGTGTGAAACTCAGCACAGATGATCGCGGCGCGCGTTACACCGGTGGCTTCCCGCATATGACCGAGATCGAGCAGGTACCAAGCGCGACGTTTGCGCGCGGCGGCTTGTCTGCCAAGGCGCAAGTGCCGTATCGCATCGCCTCTGGCGTTTGGCGCGCGCGCAAGGATATGCGCCGGGACCGGCCAGAGGTGGTGATTGGCTTCGGAGGCTACCCGTCAATTCCGGCGTTGGCAGCCGCGACTTGGCTGGGATTGCCCCGCATGATCCATGAACAAAACGGCGTTCTGGGTCGCGTAAACCGGCTGTTTGCCCCGCGTGTGGCCAAGGTCGCCTGCGGAATCTGGCCGACCGATTTGCCCAGCGGTGCAAATGGCATCCATGTCGGAAACCCGGTGCGCAGCGCAATCGCCGCACAAGCCGGCGCCGCGTACACCCGGCCGCAACCCGGCAAGATCCGGTTGCTGGTCATGGGTGGAAGCCAAGGCGCGCGCGTCCTGTCTGATGTTGTGCCCGGCGCAATTGCCGCTTTGCCAGAGGACTTGCGCGCTGGCGTGAAGGTCAGTCACCAAGCCCGCAGCGAGGACCAGGACCGTGTCGTCGCGTTTTACGCCGAACACAGCGTCGAAGCCGAGGTCGAGCCGTTTTTCAATGATGTACCAGAGCGCATGCGGGACGCGCAATTGGTTATCACCCGGGCCGGCGCGTCTACGGTCGCCGACCTGACGGCAATCGGACGCCCGTCCATCCTGGTGCCCTTCGCGGCGGCGACTGGCGACCACCAAACCGCAAATGCCCGAGGACTGGTCGAAGCAGAGGCCAGCGTGCTCGTACCAGAAGCGAAGCTGGACGTGGCCGGTCTGGCAGGTCACATCGCGGCGATCCTGAACAATCCAGCGCGTGCACAGACGATGGCCACGGCGGCGCATGGCCTCGCGCGGATCGATGCCACTGAACGCCTCGTCGCCATGGTAGAAGAGCTTTCCGGAAAGGCCACCGTATGACCCCCGCAACAAAACTGCCCGGCGACGTGGGCCCAATCCATTTTGTCGGGATCGGTGGGATCGGCATGTCCGGGATTGCAGAGGTTTTGTTGAACCATGGCTATGTGGTTCAGGGGTCGGATCTGAAATCCTCCAAGATCACACACCGCCTTGCCGAATTGGGCGCGACCATCTTCGAAGGGCAACGGGCTGAGAACCTTGAAGGGGCCGAGGTCGTGGTGATCTCTTCCGCCATCAAGCCGGGCAACCCCGAACTGGATGCAGCCCGCGCCATGGGGTTGCCTGTGGTCCGCCGGGCAGAAATGTTGGCGGAACTCATGCGGCTGAAATCGAATGTCGCCGTTGCGGGCACCCACGGCAAGACCACCACCACCACCATGGTCGCAACCTTGCTTGATGCAGGCAAGTTCGACCCCACCGTCGTCAATGGTGGCATCATTCACGCCTACGGCTCCAATGCGCGGATGGGGCAAGGGGAATGGATGGTGGTCGAAGCAGATGAAAGCGACGGCACCTTCAATCGCCTGCCGGCCACCATCGCCATCGTCACCAATATCGATCCAGAGCACATGGAACACTGGGGTGACTTTGATACGCTGCGCGATGGGTTCCACGAGTTTGTTTCGAACATCCCGTTTTACGGTCTGGCCGTGTGCTGCACCGACCATCCAGAGGTGCAGGCGCTGGTGGGGCGCATCACCGATCGCCGGGTTGTGACCTATGGGTTCAACACGCAGGCCGATGTGCGTGCAGTGAACCTCAGCTACCGGGCTGGTGTTGCGCATTTCGACATTGCTTTGCAAGCGGACGAAATGGTGGTTGAAGGATGCACCTTGCCCATGCCCGGCGACCACAACGTATCCAATGCGCTGGCCGCTGTGGCCGTCGCTCGCCACCTCGGTATGAAAGCTGACGAAATTCGCGATGCATTGGCCAGCTTTGGTGGCGTTAACCGCCGGTTCACCAAGGTGGGCGAGGTTGACGGTGTGACCATCATCGATGACTACGGGCACCACCCGGTGGAGATTGCCGCGGTTTTGAAAGCGGCCCGACAAGCCAGCGAAGGCCGGGTGATTGCTGTGCACCAACCCCACCGCTATTCCCGGCTGGCCGACTTGTTCGAAGACTTTTGCAGCTGTTTCAATGAGGCAGATGTCGTAGCAATTGCCGATGTGTTCGCCGCGGGCGAAGAACCTATCCCCGGTGCCGACCGCGACGGCCTGGTCCACGGCCTGATCCGCCACGGCCACCGTCATGCCCGCGCGTTGATCGACGAAGCGGACCTGACCCGCCTCGTTCGCGAACAGACCGGCCCGGGCGACATCGTTGTCTGCCTCGGCGCCGGGACCATCAGCGCCTGGGCCAACGCGTTGCCGGATCGTCTGAAGGGGCATTGAGATGACCGACGCCCCGCTTTTGCGCCGGATCGGCCCCGGGTTGCTGACAGCCTATGGCGTCGGGGTGATGATCGGGGCGGGGATCTACGTGCTCGTGGGTGCGGTGGCAGCTGATGCCGGGGTCTGGGCGCCCTTGTCATTCCTGATTGCCGGCGTGATCGCGGTGCCAACCGCGCTCAGCTATGCCGAGTTTTCGTCTCGCTTGCCCGAAGCTGCCGGCGAAGCTGCATATATCGGGGCCGGATTTGGAAAACCGGCGCTGGCCATGTTTGTCGGACTGGCCATCGTTGTGGCCGGTACGGTTTCGGCCGCGGCGGTGCTGCGCGGCGGTGTGGCTTATCTTACCAATGCGATCGACATCCCCACGGTGATTGCCATCCTGTTTTTGGGGCTGTGCCTGACCGCCGTCGCCATTTGGGGGGTCCTGGAAAGCCTGGCGTTGGCGGCGCTGTTCACGGCCGTGGAATTGGCGGGCCTTGTGCTGGTGGCCTGGGCCGGATTCGGGGCCGAGCCTGTCGCGGTCTGGACCACGCCGCCCGCGGTGCCCATGACCGGCCTTTTGCTGGGTGCAGCGCTGGCCTTTTTTGCTTTCATCGGGTTCGAAGACATCGTGAACATGGCCGAGGAGGTGCGCGAGCCAGAACGCACCCTGCCGATCGCCATTCTCTCAGCCCTTGCAATCACGACCGTGATCTATGCGTTGGTCACGTTGGCCGCCGTACGCGCCGTGCCGGGCGCGCTGCTG
>CAWUIW010000166.1:0-7599 GCA_963922515.1 uncultured Rhodobacterales bacterium
CGCGCGACCCCCAATGTTCCGCTGACGCAACAGGGGCGCCGCACATTGCAGCGCCCCTTTGCCCAGAACACGGTGGGTTAAACCGTGCCCCCCAAAGACCCTTCCAACGTGGCCAGCTCTTGCCCACCCGCCATCAGGTCTTGCAACTCTTCCGGTTTGATCTCACCGCGCGATGCCGTTCCAAGCGTTTTGCCCCGGTTCAAAACTGTGAACCTGTCGCCCACTGCCATGGCATGCCGTACGTTGTGCGTGATGAACACGACACCCACACCCTGTTTGCGCACCTTGTCGATGGTCGCCAGCACGTTCGAGGTTTGCCGCACGCCCAGCGCTGATGTCGGTTCATCCAGAATAAGCACCTTGGCTCCGAAATGGACCGCCCTTGAAATGGCCACCGTCTGACGCTCGCCACCGGATAGCGTGCCCACGGCTTGATCCGGCCCGCGCAGGTTGATGCCCATCTTGCGCATCTCCTCCATCGTCACCCTGTCTGCCATTTCGCGGTCAAAGAACGGGACGCCCATCCATTTCTTCACCGGTTCGTTCCCCATGAAGAAGTTCCGACTCACCGACATCAGCGGGATCATCGCAAGATGCTGGTGCACCGTCGCAATCCCGGCCTCTATGGCATCCCTGGGATCGGCAAAGCTCATTGGTTTGCCTTCGAAATAGATCTCGCCCGCAGTGGGTTGATGCACGCCAGACATCGTTTTGATGAAGGTCGACTTTCCCGCGCCGTTGTCGCCCAGAAGGCAATGGCATTCCCCTGGGAACACCTCGACCGTCACACCCGCCAGCGCGATGACGCTGCCAAAGTGCTTTTCGATATCGACCATGCGAATGATTGGGTCAGCCATTCTACCGCTCTCCCGTAATGATGCGCCGGATGTATGTGTTCAGGATCACAGCACACAGCAGGATCACGCCAAGGAACACCCGGAAAAGCGAGCTCTCGACCCCGGCAAAGAACAGACCTTGCTGAACGACCCCAAAAATCAACGCGCCAAGCGCCGCGCCGATAACCGAGCCGTATCCGCCGGTCAAAAGCGCACCGCCAATCACAACGGCGATGATGGCTTCGAACTCTTTCAAAAGACCGCGATCGGCCCCTGCCGAGCCGAACTCCATCACCTGACAGGTCGCAAAAACAGTGGCGCAGAACGCGGTGAACATGAACATCAGGACCTTCACGCGGTTCACGGGTACACCTGAGTTGCGGGCGGCCTCGGCATCGCCGCCCGCCGCGAAAATCCAGTTCCCGAATTTGGTGCGCGTCAACAGAACATGGCCAAAGATCACCAGCACGATCGCCCAGACAATCAGCATGGGAACGCCATCGACCACGGGCTGCCCGACGCGGGTTCCGCGCTCGAACACAGCAATCAGACCCATATCCCCCAACCAGACAAACACGCCGTTTAGGATCTTACCGCCAAAGAGCCAGGCCAAAGGATCCCCCTCGGCCGCGTCCTTGATCCCGCCGATGATGGTCTTCCGTTCGATGACTTGCGGCAGGTAAATGGTGAATCCGCGCAGAATGAACAGGAAGGCCAGCGTCACGATAAAGCTCGGCAGCCCGGTTCGGACGACGATGAAACCGTTGACCGCGCCGATCGCAATGCACAGGACGAATGTCACGATGATGGCCATCCAAACGGGCCATGACAGTGTAACTGAGAAGATCGCGATCATCATACCGGCAAAACCGATCATGGACCCGACCGACAGGTCAAATTCACCAGCGATCATCAGCAAACACGCCCCGACCGCGATAATCATGAATTGCGCCGAAACGATCGACCAGTTCATCACGCCTTGGCTGTTGAACATGCCGCTGTCGAACGCGAACAACAAAAAGAATGTAAAGACCGCGACAGTTCCGACCATGCCGCCCAATTCAGGGCGGATCAGCGCTTTGCGCAGGGTCGAAATTTCTTTGATACGTTCGTCGGCGGCCGGTTTTGACGGAGCAGCTTCGCTCATCGTCCCCTCCCGTGGTGTCAAACCTGGCTCTGGCTTTTGCCAGCGAAAAAGGCGCCGCATAGAGCGGCGCCTTTTCTGTGTTTAGCGGTATTCGCCCGCAAACTCTTCGATCTTGCCCAGGCCGTCGGCAGTTACAAAACCCGGGCCCGAGTTGATGTTATTGCCTGGAAGAACGCCGTAACGGTGGTAGTTCGCCATCACGACAACCGGCAGATATGCCTGCAGGAAGGGCTGTTGGTCGATGCCCCACTGGATGACGCCCGACTTGATCCCTTTGACGATTTCGCCGCCAAGGTCGAAAGTGCCAAAGTAGATGTCACCGGCCATGCCGTTCTCGTCCAGCGCCAGCAAAGTTGGGTCGGCCGAGGTTGGGCCAAGCGTCAGAACGGCATCTGTGTCCGGGTTGGCGGACAGATAGGCCAGCACCCTGTTCTTGATCTCTGCAGGGTCTTGGCCCGCGTCGATCATTTGCGTGCCGAGGTCAATGCCCAAACCATCAGCGAAGCCTTGGCAGCGCTCTTGGCTCGATGGCTGCACGATGTAGTGGTTAACGCACAGGAACGACCCGATGCCATCACCCTTGGCGCGCAGGCCAGCCGCATAGCCCGCATCGTACTCGGGCTGACCGACATACATCAGCGCTCCGACTTCGCGTGCCTTTTCCGGCGTACCCGTGTTCATGATGATAACATCAACGCCAGAATCGACAGCGGCCTTGATCGGACCTTCAAGAATATCAGGGTCGGCCAGCGTGGTGATGATGCCATTTGGGCCCGCCGCTGCGGCTTGCTCGATGATGCGTGCCATATCGGCAAGGTCACCGGTCGGTGGGTTGCGGTACTCCACTTCCACACCCATTTGCTCACCCGCAAGGGCGATGCCGTTCTTAATCGTGTTCCACCAGCTGTCGCTGTCGGGTGCATGGCTAACCAGAACGTAGCTCAGATCGCCGTGGCCACCGGCCGTGGCAGCCACAGGTGCGGTCAAAACAGCCGCGCCCATGGCGATCGATGCAACAAAAGACTTCATGTGATCCTCCCAAAGCGTGTTGCGTCACAAATGACTGCGGACGGTTCGCCCGCCTCTTCGACTCAAACAAAACCACAGACCGAGATTTTTTGCAACCGGTTGCAAACTGGTGTTTGATCATTTTGCCGGATTCACGATATGAGGCTTTATGGGCGTAACACTAAAGGACGTGGCAGAATTGGCGGGTGTCTCTCGCTCGGCGGTATCGAGAACCTTTACCGAAGGCGCATCTGTTTCCGTCAAAACCCGCCGCAAAGTAGAGAAGGCCGCACAAAGCCTTGGATACCACCCGAATGCTCTGGCATCATCGCTTACAACTGGCCGAACAAAATTGATCGGTCTGATTTCCAACAACTTCCACAACCCGATTTTTCTGGAAGTCTTCGATCTCTTCACGCGCGGCTTGCAAGAGCGTGGGCTGCGCCCGCTGTTGGTGAACCTGACCGATGAAACGGACCCCGCACATTCGCTCAGCTTGTTGCGGCAATATTCGGTGGACGGGGTCATCGTGGCCTCTTCGACGTTGGCGCCAGACTTTCCGCGTGCGTTCCGCGAAGCGGGTGTGCCGGTGGTGCACTCGTTCGGCCGTTTTTCCAGTTCACCAGACGTTCATGTGGTGGGCATCGACAACGTGGAATGCGGGCGCATGGCTGCACGCACCCTCGTCGCCCGAGGCTATTCCAAAGTGGCCTTCCTCGGCGGGCCGGAAACCGCCACATCGACACAAGATCGGTTCAAAGGCTTTGCAGAGGTCTTGGCGGGCCATCCCGAAATCGAACTTGGGGTTCGCTTTGCCTCGGCCTATTCCTTTGACGCCGGCCGTGTGGAAATGACAAAAGCGCTCATGACAGATCGGGCGCAGGCTTATTTCTGCGGCGACGACGTTCTGTCGATAGGCGCCCTGAGCGCGGTGCAGTCAGCCGGGCTTTCCGTCCCGGATGAAGTTGGCATTGTCGGGCTGAACGACATGGAAATGGCGCGCTGGCAAAACATCGACCTGACCACCATCCATCAGCCGATCCGCCAAATCATCGAAACATCCATTGATGTGGTTGTGTCACTGCTGGATGATCCCAAACGGCTGCCCGAAACGCGTCTGTTTCCTTGCAGGCTTGTCGAACGCAGCACGCTCAGATCATCGGCACACTGAAAACTGCCGGCATTGTGACCGCCCATTGCGCAGTCTGCGCAACCCGGGCGTTGAACCGGCTTGAGCCCTACTCGCACTTACCATATACCTCGACCCACCTCGGGGTGCCTGCTTGGCTGAGACGCATATCGCGAACCCGTTGAACCTGAACCGGCTAGAACCGGCGGAGGGAAGGTATTGCAATATGCACCTGCCTGCTCCGCCCACAACTAATGGAGCATGCTATGAAAGCACTTCCTCTCGTTGCGGGTCTTACCCTTGCTACAGCGGCCTTGGCCGAGACCCCTGAACTCATTGTCTACGCCCCGGACTACTTCGCGTCCGAATGGGGTCCGGGCCCCGGCATCGAAGCCCGGTTCGAAGAACAATGCAGTTGTGACCTTGTGTATCGCACGGGCGATTTGCTGCCGCGCCTATTGTTAGAGGGCAACAACACCGACGCAGATGTTGCCATCGGCTTCAGCTCGGATCTGACACGTCGTGCGCGCGAAAGCGGGTTGTTCGCCCCGCATGGTCAAGACTTGTCTGCCCTGACACTGCCTGTGGAGTGGACCGACGAGATTTTTCTACCGTTCAACTACAGCCATGCGGCATTCATTTATGACACGACCCGGGTGACCAAGGCACCAACCAGCTTCGCGGCCCTGCTCGACGCACCCAAGGATTTGCGGATCGTCATCCAAGATCCACGCAGCTCTGTGTCGGGGCTCGCATTGGCGCTTTGGGTACAGCAGGTGTTTGGGGATGACGCACAAAACGCATGGCAGGCACTTGAGCCCAAGATTGTCACTGTCACACAAGGATGGTCCGAAGCCTATGGCCTGTTCACGGATGGCGAGGCGGACATGGTGCTCAGCTTTACCACGTCACCCGCATATCACATCGTCGCAGAAGAGGACCTGACCAAGGTCGCCGCGATTTTTGACGAAGGGCATTACCTATTGGTGGAATCTGCCGCTCAAATCGCCGCGAGCGATCAACCAGAGCTGGCGGCACAGTTCATGGCCTTTGTTCTGTCCGCCGATTTTCAAGGAATGATCCCGACCACGAACTGGTCTTTCCCGTCCGCATTACCTGAAGACCAGTGGCCACAAGCGTTTCAAGAGCTGCCAATGCCCGGCAAGGTTCTGCTATACCCAGAGGATGAGGCCGCGTCGGTTCGCGACACGGCCATCGACGCATGGCGCAACGGGCTCTCCAACTAGGGGCTGCCGCACTTGTCGCAGCGCTTGTCATCGGGCCGGTTGCAGCGGTTTTATGGCGCAGCGGCGGCATTGCGCAGCTTGCGCCCTCAGACTTGGGCGCCTTGCGCTTTACCGTTTGGCAAGCCGGGCTTTCCGCGCTTTTGTCCGTCGCACTGGCCATTCCCGTGGCCCGCGCTTTGGCACGGCGTTCGTTCTGGGGGCGATCCACGCTGATCGCCCTGATGGGCGCGCCCTTCATCCTACCGGTAATCGTTGCCATTCTCGGCCTTTTGTCTGTGTTTGGCGGCAATGGCCTGCTCAATCAGATTGGGGCGCCACTTGGACTGCCACGGCTGGACATCTACGGCATACACGGCGTTGTTCTGGCGCATGTCTTCTTTAACCTGCCGCTGGCGGTCAGGCTGATCGTACAAGGATGGCTGGCCATTCCAGCAGAGCGGTTTCGACTGGCTGCCGCGTTGGGCGCGCCTGTTTGGCGGCTCTTGGAAGTGCCGATGCTGCGGCGCACATGCCCAGGCGCCTTTGCTGTTATCTTTGTCATCTGCCTTGGCACCTTTGCGGTGGCGCTGACACTGGGCGGCGGACCGCGGGCAACCACAGTCGAACTTGCAATATACCAAACCTTCAGATTTGACTTCGATCTTGGCAAAGCCGCAACGCTCGCAGGGCTGCAATTGCTGCTTGGGCTTGGCGCGGGGCTTTTGGCTGTACGGCTGGCGCCGGCTGACGGTTTTGGGTTGGGGCTAGATCGGGAAATGCCGCGCTGGACCGGCGCATCAGCGCTGCGGCTTTGGACCGATGTGGTCGTGATTTCACTCGCCGCGGCTTTTCTTCTGGCACCGCTTGGTGCAGTTGCACTGAAGGGCATTCAGGGCTTGCATCTGCTGCCTCCTCAGGTTTGGGCAGCCACCGCCCGATCCTTGGGCTTGGCACTGGGCGCCACTGCGCTCACGATCGGCCTTGCGCTTTTGCTGCTCAGCCGAGCCGGCGAGACCGTTGCGCTACTCGGAATATCGATCTCTGGACTTGTTCTGGGGACAGGGTACTTTTTGATCCTGCAACCCATTGTGCAGCCCAGTGCCGCCGCTTTGCCTGTGACGATGGTAGTCAACGCCTTGATGGCCATGCCGTTTGTGCTGCGGATTTTACGGCCTGCAGCGGACGAGGCACACGCCAGTTATGGCCGCTTGGCAGCATCGCTCGGCATGCAAGGTTGGGCGCTTTGGCGTGTTGTTTACTTGCCACGCCTGCGCAGGCCGCTTGGATTTGCAGCAGGGCTGACCGCCGCCTTGTCGATGGGCGATCTCGGGGTGATTGCCCTGTTCTCCAATGGGGAACATGCAACCTTGCCCCTTCAGATCTACCGCATGATGGGCAGCTATCAGATGGAAAGCGCTCAAGGCGCGGCACTTCTACTTTTGATGACCAGCCTCGGCCTGTTCTGGGTCTTTGACAGAGGAGGACGCATGCATGCTTCGTCTTGACGCGCTCAAAATTCAGCAAGGCGGCTTTTCCTTGGCCGCTGACTTGTGCCTGACCGCGGGTGTCACAGCTTTGATTGGTCCGTCTGGCGCAGGAAAGTCGACGCTTTTGAACGCGATCGCAGGGTTTGTCGCACCGAAATCAGGGCGGATTCTATGGCGAGACGCGGACATCACCACTTTAGCGCCCGCAAAGCGCCCGGTGGCTATGCTGTTTCAGGATAATAATCTGTTCCCCCACCTGACAGTTGATGAAAACATTGCCCTTGCATTGACACACGGAACACCAACGGCCGAGGACCGGGCGCGTATGGCCACAGCGCTGGATCGCGTTGGACTTTCAGGTCTCGGCAGTCGCAAACCGGCCACGCTGTCTGGCGGACAACAATGCCGTACCGCGCTGGCCCGTGTGGTGCAGCAAAAACGCCCATTGGTTTTGCTGGACGAGCCGTTTGCCGCGCTTGGGCCCGCATTGAAAAAGGACATGCTGGATCTGGTTGCCGAAGTGGCCCGCGAACATTCGCTTCAAGTGATCATGGTCAGCCACGATCCTGCAGATGCGCAGCGAATCGCGGGCGAAACCTGCGTTGTCGCGGAAGGGTCCGTATCTGAACCAAACCCCACAAAAGCGCTGTTCGATCAGCCTTCGGACGCCCTGCGGCGGTACTTGGGATAATCCAAACAGTTCTAGGAAACGGTGGTAGCGGAGGAGGGACTTGAACCCCCGACACGCGGATTATGATTCCGCTGC
>CAWUIW010000167.1:0-7598 GCA_963922515.1 uncultured Rhodobacterales bacterium
GGTATTGGCGCAATCCGATCTGGGCGACGAGGCGTGGGTTGCATACGAGCTTTCGAACCTGCGGTTGGCGGGAAGCATTCGGCCCACGATTGTATTTCCCGAACCTGGTCGCGTGTCAGTGTTTTCAGGATGCAATCGTTACATGGGGCCAGTGGTGGTCGAAGGCACGAAGCTTGCCTTTCCACCAACCTTGGCCGGAACCTTGATGGCGTGCCCTCCGGAACAGGAACGACTTCAAAAACAGGTTCTGAACGTCCTGCCGATGGTGCGAAGTTACCTTTTGCGTGACGGGATACTGTCCTTGTTGAACGACAAAGGGGTCGCGGTCATGCGGCTGTCGCAAGAATAAGCGTTCAAGCCGCCGTTTGGGCAGTAGAGAATTGCGCCAAGTGAAACAATCCTGATCTGGTATCGGTGCCATCAAAGATTACGTTTGCCTCGTGTCAATCAGCCCAAGGCGCGCGGCAAAACGGCCGTTGCGATCAGGAGGACAGGTCATGCGGATCAACGCAGATTTCAGCGCACGCGCAGCCGTGCATTTTGAGGAAAACGAATGGGTGGCATCGCCGTCAGCCGGGGTCGAGCGCCGTATGCTCGACCGGATCGGCGACGAGGTTGCTCGGGCGACCACGATCGTCCGCTTCGCAGCTGGCAGTTCCTTTTCAGAGCACGCCCATGATGGGGGCGAGGAGTACTTTGTGCTGGAAGGAACTTTTCAGGACCAGTACGGCGACTTTCCAACCGGGTCCTACGTGCGCAATCCGCCCACAACCAGCCATGCGCCGGCGGCATCCGACGGGGCAACCATCATGGTCAAACTGCATCAGTTCGACCCGGCCGATCGCCATCAAATGAGGCTTGATATGTCGTCGGCCGCCACCGACGATGACCGCGCGCGCGATGGTGTGTCCGTGCAACCGCTTTTCTCGGATCACATCGAAGATGTGCGGGTTGAAACATGGTCACCCGGCGCGCAGATCACGCTGGACGTGCCCGGCGGAATCGAGGTCTTTGTGCTCGAGGGCGGTTTCGAAGAGAGCGACGAAGCGTTCACGGTGTGGGATTGGCTGCGGCTTCCACCTGGAAGCACGCTGTCGGCCAAGGCCGGTGCAACCGGGGCGCGCGTTTGGGTGAAATCCGGGCACCTTAGCTGATCGCTTTCCTTTTGCGCGCGACTTGACGACACTGGGCCACATCAAGGAGCCCGCCATGCAACAAGCCCGCGACTTTCTGGAAGAGAGCGATGCGCTCGCCGCACTTCTGCAAAACCTCCCCGCAGAGGATTGGACAACTGCCACGCTGTTCAAAAACTGGACGATCAACGACGTGGTGGTCCACCTTTACTATTGGAACATCGGCGCTGATCTGGCGCTGGTGGACCCGGACGCATTTCAGCACCGCGCGGCACAGGTTGTCGCCGCTTTGGGCGATGGCGGGTTGCGACCGGTTGAAAACGCGGCCATAGCTGAACGCGGCGCTGCGCTGTTTCGGGCTTGGCAAGCGCAGTATCGAGACATGGCGGATCGTTGGGCGACCGTGGACCCGAACACACGTGTGGCCTGGATCGGGCCGTCGATGTCAGCACGCTCGTCTCTTTCGGCACGGCAGATGGAAACCTGGGCGCATGCACAAGCCGTTTTCGATTTGCTGGGGCGCCGCCGTTCCGAAAGCGACCGAATTCGCAATGTGGTCATGCTGGGGGTCAATGCGTTCGGCTGGTCGCACAAAGTGCAAGGTCTGCCAATGCCCGAGCGCATGCCGTATCTGTCATTGACCGCGCCATCTGGCGCGATCTGGACGTTTGGGGAACCAGACCCGTCGGAGCGCATCAAGGGGTCGGCCGTGGCCTTTGCCCAAGTTGTGACCCAAACGCGCAACGTGGCCGATACCGACCTGCAGGTGACCGGGACGGTGGCCCGTTCTTGGATGCACCATGCACAGTGTTTTGCCGGACCCAAGGAAACGCCTCCAAAGCCCGGCGCACGGCATATTCAGGGCGCTGACTGAAAACTAGGCAGACCCGCGCGACATTGCGCGCGAACGTCCCGCTACAAAATTTTACCAGTTGATAAAAAATTTGCCTGTGGCACTGTGGTGGCAGTGAAAACGCCAAGAGACACCGCAAGGAGACACCCAATGGCGCAAGGCCAGACGGCATCCGGCATCATTGCAGGGCGATTGGCGCCCGAAGAGCTCGATGCCAATTTTGTGGATTTGCACCCCGGTTATGCGCCGCACGAAGCAGCGGTGGCCGCAGATCGGTGCTATTTCTGTTACGATGCGCCTTGCGTGACGGCGTGCCCAACGGACATCGATATCCCGCTCTTCATACGCCAGATTGCAACCGACAATGCCGAGGGCGCCGCCAAGACAATTTTCGATCAGAATATCCTTGGCGGGATGTGCGCGCGTGTATGCCCCACGGAAACACTATGTGAAGAAGCCTGTGTGCGCGAGGCAGCCGAAGGAAAGCCGGTCGAGATCGGACGGCTTCAAAGGTTTGCAACAGACAAACTCATGGCATCCGGGGAGCACCCTTACATCCGCGCCGCGGCGACCGGAAAGCGCGTGGTCGTTGTGGGGGCAGGGCCAGCCGGCTTGGCCTGCGCCCATCGGCTTGCCATGCTGGGTCATGACGTTGTGATCATGGAAGCGCGCGGAAAGGCCGGGGGCCTGAATGAATTCGGAATAGCCGCGTACAAGACACCGGATGATTTCGCAGCGGCTGAAATCGACTGGCTGCTCAAGATCGGTGGAATTTCCGTCGACACAGGCAAAACCCTTGGCGGTGACATGTCATTGGCGGATCTGAAGGCGCAATATGATGCTGTTTTCCTGTCGATCGGCCTGACCGGCGTGAACGCCTTGCGCGCGCCGGGTGAAGATAAAGAAGGCGTTTTGGACGCGGTTTCTTTCATTGCCGATCTGCGGCAGGCCGATGATCTTTCTGCCTTGCCAGTCGGTCGCAATGTGGTTGTCATTGGTGGGGGCATGACTGCCATCGACGCGGCCGTGCAGTCAAAGCTGCTGGGAGCCGAAAACGTGACCGTGGCCTACCGCCGGTCCCGGGCGGACATGGGCGCCAGCCGGTTTGAACAGGACCTTGCTGCGTCGAAAGGCGTAAAGCTGATGTTCAACGTGCAACCGATCGCGGTGCACGGCAACGGCGCAACGGTCGAGATTGAACTGGGATATACGGAAACCAAGGATGGGGCACTGGTCGCCACTGGGGAAACCACACGACTGGCAGCGGATCAGGTGTTTAAAGCGATAGGCCAGACGCTGGACGGGGCGCCCGAGGGATTGCAGCTCGAAGGCCGCAAGATTGCGGTCAAAGGCGCCGGACGCACTTCTATGCCGGGGGTTTGGGCCGGTGGAGATTGTGCCGCCGGCGGCGAGGATCTGACCGTTACCGCGGTCGCCGAAGGCCGGGACGCTGCCATGGATATCCACGCCAGCCTGACAACTTAAAGCCAACACGACCAAAGACCGAAAAAGAGCGAAACACATACGCCGCAGACAAGGGAGGCCAGCGAAATGGCTGATCTGACGACTGACTTTCTGGGCATCAAAAGCCCAAACCCGTTCTGGCTGGCCTCAGCGCCGCCTACGGATAAGGAATACAACGTGCGCCGCGCCTTCGAAGCGGGATGGGGCGGTGTGGTCTGGAAAACGTTGGGGGCGGAAGGGCCACCCGTCGTCAACGTGAACGGGCCGCGGTACGGTGCAATCTACGGCGCGGATCGTAGGCTGTTGGGCCTGAACAACATCGAGTTGATCACCGATCGGCCTCTGGATACCAACCTTGAAGAAATCGCACGGGTCAAATCGGATTATCCCGACCGGGCGATGATCGTTTCAATCATGGTGCCGTGCGAAGAAGGTGCATGGAAAGCCATTCTTCCGCGGGTGGCTGAAACCGGGGCGGACGGTATCGAGCTGAACTTTGGTTGCCCGCACGGAATGAGCGAACGCGGTATGGGATCTGCCGTGGGGCAAGTGCCGGAATACATCGAAATGGTCACCCGCTGGTGCAAGATGTACTATGACAAGCCAGTGATCGTGAAACTCACGCCCAACATCACCGATGTCCGGTATCCGGCCCGTGCGGCCAAGGCCGGCGGTGCCGATGCTGTTTCGCTGATCAACACGATCAGTTCCATTACGTCCGTGAACCTGGACACGATGAGCCCAGAGCCGTCGATCGACGGCAAAGGCAGCCACGGCGGCTACTGCGGCCCGGCAGTGAAGCCCATCGCGATGAACATGGTGGCCGAGATTGCGCGCGATCCTGCAACCCATGGCCTGCCGATCAGCGGCATCGGCGGGGTCACCACCTGGCGTGATGCGGCCGAGTTCATCAGTCTTGGGTGCGGCAATGTTCAAGTTTGTACAGCCGCGATGACGTATGGGTTCCGCATCGTCGAAGAGATGATTGAAGGCCTATCAAAGTGGATGGATGACAAGGGCTACCGCTCGGTCGAAGAGGTGGTGGGTCGCGCCGTACCGAACGTGACCGATTGGCAGTATCTCAACCTCAATTACGTCACCAAGGCACGCATTGATCAGGATGCCTGCATCAAGTGTGGCCGGTGTTACGCTGCGTGCGAAGATACCAGCCACCAGGCTATCGCGATTCAACCAGGCCGCGTTTTCGAGGTGATCGACGAGGAATGCGTGGCGTGCAACTTATGCGTCGACGTTTGCCCCGTGGAAAACTGTATCACGATGGAAGAACTCGCGCCGGGCACCGTTGACCCACGCACTGGCAAGGTCGTGGAAGACACCTATGCCAATTGGACCACGCACCCCAACAACCCGATGGCGAAAGCCGCCGAGTAGGAGAAACACCCCCATGGTGTCAGCCCAGCCAGGTTCGGTCATCTCCTCCGGCCGGATCTGCTGGGCGGTTACGGGGTCAACAACCGCCGATACATCGCGTCTAGAAACTCATGGGCCGTTTCAAACGGATCTGCGCCGCCCATGACGGCGCGCACTTGGACGTCAAAATCGGCATAGTGCTGGGTCAGCGACCAGATCGAGAAAATCAGGTGATAAGGATGCACGGGGGCGATGCGACCGCCATCGATCCACGATTGGATCAGGGTGGTTTTGTCATCAACCAGTGACCTCAGATCCGTCGACAACGAGGCATGGATACGCGGTGCACCCTGCACGATTTCATTTGCGAACAACCGGCTTTCCCGTGGATGCGTGCGGCTGAGTTCCAGTTTCCGGCGGACATAGCCCAGAATTTCATCCAGTGGTTCGCCTTCCGGGTTCATGGCCCGCAGTGGGTCCAGCCATGTGTCCAGCAGATCAGACATAAGAGTTTGAAAGATCTGTTCTTTTGTCCTGAAATAGTAGAGCAGGTTAGGTTTGCTCAAGCCCGCCTGTTGCGCGATTTGATCCACTGTTGCACCGCGAAACCCATGCGCGGAAAACACGTCCAGCGCTGCTTCAAGGATTGCGCGCCGGTTCTTTTGTTGAATGCGGGTCGGTGCACGAGTGGCTGGCATGGGCTGGATGCTCAATTTTCTTTCAGGCGCACCAATCGGACGCGGGTCAAAATGCGCAATTTCTTGACTGCGGACAACCGGATGGTAGCGTGGGTTTGACCAGATGGTCAAATACAGTCCCAGCCGGTGCAATTGCGAGGAACAGAAGATGGCCGCTCCCGGAGAAAACCTGAAAATCGATGGGTCCCGGCTGTGGGATAGCCTGATGGAAATGGCCAAGATCGGCCCCGGTGTTGCTGGTGGCAACAATCGTCAGACGCTGACGGATGAAGACGCCGAAGGTCGCGCGTTGTTTCAGGCCTGGTGTGAAGCAGCAGGGTGCTCGATGGGGCTTGACACAATGGGCAACATGTTCGCCCGGCGCGAGGGTACGGATCCAGACGCATTGCCCGTCTACGTCGGTTCGCATTTGGACACGCAGCCGACCGGTGGAAAGTATGACGGGGTTTTGGGGGTCTTGGGCGGGCTCGAGATCATTCGCACGCTGAATGACATGGGCATCAAAACTAAGCATCCCATCGTGGTGACAAACTGGACCAACGAAGAGGGCACGCGTTATGCCCCGGCGATGCTGTCTTCTGGTGTGTTTGCAGGCAAGCACACCGAAGACTGGGCCAAGGACCGCGTGGATGCCGACGGCAAAAGATTCGGGGACGAGTTGAAGCGGATCGGTTGGGAAGGTGACGAGCCTGTCGGCCAACGCGACATGAAAGCCTTTTTCGAGCTTCACATCGAACAAGGCCCGATCCTCGAGGCCGAACACAAGGATATCGGCGTTGTTACCCATGGTCAGGGTCTGCGCTGGATCGAATGCACTGTGACCGGCAAGGAAAGCCACACAGGGTCAACGCCCATGGCGATGCGCAAGAACGCGGGCCGTGGTCTTGCGCTGGTGACCGAGCTGGTGCACGAGATCGCGATGAAAAATCAGCCCAATGCGGTTGGCGCGATTGGGCATGTCGATGTCTATCCCAATTCGCGTAACATCATTCCCGGCAAGGTGGTGTTCACAGTCGATATGCGCACGCACCTGCTGGACAAGCTCAACGGGATGGTCGACGAGTTCATGGTCCGCGCGCCCCAGCTGTGCGAAGAGATCGGGACCGAGTTCTCGTGCGAAATCGTTGGCCAGTTTGATCCACCGGCCTTTGACGAGGCGTGTGTCGCGGCCATTCGCGACGCGGCCGAGCGACTGGGCTATTCTCACATGGATATCGTTTCGGGCGCCGGTCACGATGCCTGCTGGATCAACGATGTGGCCCCTACGGCCATGGTGATGTGCCCTTGCGTGGATGGGCTTTCGCATAACGAGGCTGAAGAGATTTCGCCGGAATGGGCCGCAGCCGGCACCAACGTATTGTTCCATGCGGTTGTCGAAACAGCGGAGATCGTGGAGTGACACGCCAGAACGGAGCGCACCCCGTCCCGGGCTTGACCCGGGACCTCCTTGGTCAGGGCGCCAGGTCAGGCCCGCTGCGGTGTGTACCATGTATTAACCTTGTTGGCGAAAATTGGCCGCATGGCGCACTTCGTTTACCTGATGGCCTCTCGGCCCGGCCGGGCCTTGTATGTCGGGCGAGCCACCGACCTATGCGCCCGCGTACACGCGCACCGCGCGGGTCTGTAGGCTCATACCGCGAAGTACAAGATCCGAACTTTGGTTTGGTTCGAATGTCATGCGACGTTCGCATCCTCATTGCAGCGAGAGCGCGCCATCAAACGATGGAAGCGGTCTTGGAAAATCAAATTGATCACAGAACAGAATCCGGAGTGGCGCGACATCACTTGGCGCATCCCGGATTGAAATCTCGAGAGGTCTCGGCTCAAGGCCGGGACGCGTGAGTCCGAGGAGGCAACAAATGTCCACAGTCATCAAAAACGGAACCATCGTGACGGCCGATCTGACCTATAAGGCGGATGTGAAAATAGAAAACGGCGTGATCACCGAGATTGGCCCGAACCTGTCTGGCAGCGAGGAACTCGATGCAACTGGCTGCTATGTCATGCCCGGCGGGATCGATCCCCACGTCCATCTCGAGATGCCATTCATGGGTACCTATTCCTCGGATGACTTTGAAT
>CAWUIW010000168.1:0-7553 GCA_963922515.1 uncultured Rhodobacterales bacterium
CGAAACGCATCATCGATCAGGAAAAACGCACCAGAAAAGATGTCGCGCACCAATGTCTGGGCACCGAACCCCACCGCCAGGCCAACAACGCCGGCACCGGCAAACAAGGGGCTTACATTTACCCCCATTTCCATCAGCGCAATCAAACCGATCGCAATCACCACGATGGCCAAAATGGCGCCGCGGAAGAGCGGAAGCAGTGTTGCCAGACGGCTTGCAGTGCCAGCGCCGCCTTCATCGCCCAGTTCGGCCTCGACATTGTCTGTCGTTTCTTCGGCGATGCGGCTGTCGATCGCAATACGGAACGCGTGGTAAATGACGTAGCCAATGAACAGGATGACCATGACATCCAGCGCGGTTTCGATCAGCGGCATGCTCATCATCGCGGCTTGGCCGCCCCAGATATAAGTCAGGGCATACAAACCGGCGACAAACGCCAGGATGCCTGACACACGTCTGGCCAGTTCTTCATAGGTCGTGATGACATAGCGTTGCGGCTCATCCTGCGGAAGCGGTTCGCCCGCCTCGATGGCTTCCAGAACCTCGGCCGCGGCCATGTCTTCGTTCAACTGGCGCATATTGCGGGTGCGCGCAAAGTAGTTCTCGATGAAATAGTTGATCCCGCCATACACCACCATGATCGACAGAAACGCGGAGTAGGCCGCCGCAATGGGCGGAATGCCGACCGGGTTTTCCAGAACCAGATCAAAGGCCAGTTCCAGCCAACCAAACACGAAATACGCCATCAAAAGCGGCGCCCATGCCAGTGAAACCATCCGGGTGATGTAAGACGCTTCGCGCTTTGGTTTGCCGTTCAGGATTGCGTTGGAAATCGACGCGCGATTGAGAAGGATCATCAGCACGTTGCCCACCGCGCTGATCAATGACAACGACCCATATAGCAAGGCGTAGACATTGTAGTTCAGGCCAAAGTCATTGATCCAAGTGCTGAACATGATGCTGGCGACATTGAAGGTCGCAAGCACCCAAGCCCAATGATAGAGGCGCTTGGCCTCGGTATTGGAAAACTTCGGGATCCTGTATTGATCTAGGTAAGGCGATAACAACATCCGCCATAGGTCTGATGCGCTGCGCGCCACAAAATACGTGCCAAGGATCGCCGTGCCCGTGAATTGAATGGTCAGGTCATCTGGATAAGGGAGCAGGAAGAATCCCAAAATCAGGCAAATCACGATCACCACGAGCGAACCAACAACGCCCCCTATGAATCGCACCAGCAAAAAGGGCATTTTTTCCAGATACCCTTGCGGGTTTTCGCGGATCAGCGGGATCACGAAACGCCCCGCAATCTTTGGCCCATAGACGTAGCGGACAAACAACCAACCAACCGCAAAGAAAACAACATGCCACAGCACGACCTCGACAAAGGTCATGATGCGTCCGTCCGGGCTTGTCGCCCGCAGGATATAGGCCACTTCTGCAATTGATTGTGGCAAGGAGTTGAGTCGCTCGTTCAGAGTGGCACGAAACTCTTTCACGTTGGCCTGCGCCCGCAAAAGGGGCGATGCCCCTTCCATCGAGTCGCTGGCCACTGCGCCGTCGGCGGCTTCGGCTGCGCCAGCCGTTGAGATCAAATTGCCATTCGAATCCACAACCACGACGCTGACGCCCGCTTCAGCCGCGTTTTTCAACGTCTCGCTAAAGCTGTCTTCTTCAGCAGAATTTGTCAGGCTGGGTGCCAACTGCGCTGTTGCAGGTCCGGCCAAGAGCATGATCGAAACAAGTAAAGCGACTACGGTGCAGAGGGCAGATTTGCTCATGGCTGTACTTTCAAGTGCATTTTGGCCACCGTATAGGCGAAGTTCGTGCGCATGCAAATTGATCTGCGGTTCAAACTTGGCTGGCGCAAGCCTGAAGCTTTGTGTGTTTTCATTCGCTGAGCATTTGCATACGTAGGGCGCAAGAAACGACCCATTTTCGGAGCATTGTCGTGCCCAAAGATGCGCTGCAAGAACGCATAGCCATTCTTGGCCTTGGATATGTGGGCCTCCCGCTCGCTCTGGCATTGGCAAGAGCGGGTTTCGACACGTTGGGCTTTGACACAGATCTGCAAGTCGTCTCTGCCTTGAAGGATGGATACGATCGGAATGGCGAAGTATCGGAAAAATCGGTTGCGGAAACATCCGCACAGTTTTCGAACGCACAGGCTGATTTAGAGGGCTGCTCGGTCTTCATCATTGCCGTACCAACGCCAATCACAGGAGCCAAGGCGCCCGATCTCGGCCCGTTGAAAAGCGCCTGCGAAATGATCGCTCCGTATCTTCGCAAAGGGTCGCTCGTCGTGGTTGAAAGCACGGTGTACCCGGGCGTGACAGAAGAAGTCTGCGGCCCCGTTCTGGCCAAGGCCAGTGGGCTGAACTTGTATGACGACATCAAACTTGCCTATTCGCCAGAGCGTGTGAACCCGGGCGACGCAGAACACTCGATGGAAAACGTGGTAAAAATCGTTTCTGCGCAAGACGAAGAAACGATGGCTCGGGTCGAGGCCATTTACGCCCCGGTGGTGAAAGCTGGCTTGCACAAGGCAGGATCCATCATGACGGCAGAAGCCGCAAAGGTGATCGAAAACACGCAACGCGACTTGAACATTGCGCTGGTCAACGAGTTTTCTCTGATTTTCTCGCGGCTCGGCCTCGACACATTGGAAGTGCTTGAGGCCGCGGGTACCAAATGGAATTTTTTGCCGTTCCGCCCCGGGTTGGTGGGCGGCCACTGCATTGGCGTCGATCCCTACTACCTGACTTACCGGGCCGAACAACTGGGCTACCACCCCGAAGTCATCTTGTCCGGTCGGCGTATCAACGACCTGATGGGAACGCATGTCAGCCGCGAGCTCATCAAGGCCATGCTGGCGCGCAAAATGGACCTGAGCCGTGCCAAGGTTCTGGTCTTGGGCTTCACGTTCAAGGAAAACTGCGCCGATACGCGTAACACGCGGGTCTCGGATATCGTGGCCGAATTGCAGGATTATTCGATCGCGGTGGACGTCTATGACCCTTGGGTCGACCCGGCGAGCGCCCAATTCGAACACGATATCCCGCTGATCCCGGACGTAGTACAGGACGAGTACGACGCCATTGTCGTTGCCGTTGCGCATCGCGAGTTCAAAGAAATGGGGCCGGATGCGATCCGGACCTTGGGCAAGCCCGGTGCAGTTCTTTACGATATAAAGGGGATTTTTGAGAAATCCGCTTCTGACTTAAGGCTTTGAACCATGGGGCTAGGTTCGACCCACTCCAACCACCGGGCACCGCGCATCATGCTGTACAGCCATGATACGTTCGGTTTGGGCCATTTGCGGCGGTCGCGCACGTTGGCCGGCGAAATTGTTCAGGCGCTGCCGGGCAGCTCGGCCCTGATCATCACCGGATCGCCCGTGGCAGGCCGGTTTGCGTTTTCGGACGGGGTGGATCACATCCGTTTGCCGGGCGTCATCAAGCGCAGCGATGGCTCTTATGTTAGCCATGCGCTGGACATCGACATCGATACCACGACAAACCTGCGGGCGGCGCTGATCCGCGCGGCAGTCAACGAATTCAACCCCGATATCATCATCGTCGACAAGGAGCCCACGGGGTTCCGCGGGGAATTGTTGCCGACGTTGGAAGACCTGAAGTCTCAGGGCCGCACGCAATTGGTGCTGGGACTTCGTGACGTTCTGGACGAGCCGCATATCCTGAAAGCCGAATGGCAAAAGAAAGAAGCCATCGAAGCGACGGAGCGGTTTTACGACGAAATCTGGGTGTACGGGTTGCGGTCCATTTATGATCCGGTTGACGGGCTGGGATTTGGCCCCGAAACACGAGCCCGTATGCACTGGACGGGATATTTGCGGCGCCATCTGCACCCTGACAGCACCAACGAGCCATATGACGATCGCTACATTTTGGTTACGCCCGGTGGGGGCGGCGACGGGTTTGCGCTGGTTAACCTGGTTTTGTCTGCTTACGAAGCAGATCCTTTTCTGCAACCCAAGGCGGTGGTTGTATACGGTCCTTTTCTGTCCGGTGAAACGCGCCAAGATTTCGAAGAAAGGGTCGCACGCTTGAACGGGCGGGTCGTTGCAGTCGGCTTCGAGTCGCAGATCGAAACACTTTACAGCCATGCGGAAGGCGTCATCTGCATGGGCGGGTATAACACGTTCTGCGAGGTGATGTCATTTGACAAACCCGCCGTGATCGTCCCGCGCACGGTACCGCGGCTGGAACAATACATACGCGCCTCGCGCGCCGAAGAACTTGGACTTGTCCGAATGCTGGATGATCGCCGTGACGGCCTGACGACTGCTACAATGATTTCTGCAATCAGAGGCTTGCAGCAACAGAATCCACCGTCCTTCGCGATGCCGGATGGGCTTTTGAGTGGTCTGGATGTTGTAACTGCGCGGGTGAAGTCTTTGCTGTCTGACCGCGCCAAGTGTGCCGCTGAATGATGACAAAAAAACCGTCTTTTGCTGTCCTGGTAAAGGGCTGGCCGCGTTTGTCCGAAACATTCATCGCGCAAGAACTCGTGGCACTGGAAGACGCCGGCCACAGCTTTGAGCTATGGTCACTGCGATTTCCAACCGACAAGAAAACGCATCCGTTGCACGACCGGCTGAAGGCGCCGGTACACTATCTTCCCGAGTACCTGCATGACGAACCGAGCCGCGTGGCCCGGGCGGTGCTTTCAGCTCGCAGGCTACCCGGGTTTGCAGAGGCGATGCGTGTGTGGCGGGCAGATTTCATACGCGACCGAACACGTAACCGTGTCCGCCGGTTTGGCCAATCGTGCGTCTTGGCAACGGAAATGTCCAAGGGTTTGGCGGGGTTTTATGCCCATTTCCTTCACACCCCATCCTCCGTCGCGCGCTATGCCGCAATCATGACAGGGTTGCCGTGGAGTTTTGCCGCTCATGCAAAGGACATCTGGACATCGCCGGAATGGGAGCTCAGCGAAAAACTGAACGCCGCGCAGCACGGGGCCTTGTTCGGCGCCACGTGTACGGCCTTCGGCGCAAAACACCTCAGGTCACTCGCCTCTGATCCGGACCGCGTGGATCTGGTGTATCACGGACTTGATCTCAGCCGTTTTCCTGAACCTCCGGTCCGGCCGCTGCGAGAGGCTGACGACCCGTTTCACTTGCTGTCTGTCGGTCGGCTGGTCGAAAAGAAAGGGTTTGACCGGTTGATCGCCGCCTTTGCCTGCCTGCCCGATGACCTAAAGTGGAGTTGGACACATGTTGGCGGCGGCGCATTGAAAGACGAAATGCAGGCCCTTGCCGCAACGGCGGGTGTGGCGGACCGTATCACATGGCGCGGCGCGTGCGATCAGCCTGAAGTTATAGAAGCCATGCGATCCGCGCATGTCTTTGTGCTGCCCAGCCGCGTTGCCAATGATGGCGACCGTGATGGCTTGCCCAATGTTTTGATGGAAGCCGCGTCACAAAAGCTGCCAATCCTTTCGACGCCTGTTTCGGCAATTCCCGAGTTCATCAAATCGGGCGTACATGGCCATTTGACACAGGATGATCCAAAAGCCCTGGCGACTGCGATGAAAGAGATCGCAACAAACCCCGCAAAAGCAGCAAAAATGGCAGATGCCGCTTATGACCGCTTGGTGACGCAGTTTCAAATGGATCCGGGCATTGCCCGGTTGTCGGCCAGATTGACCGCGATGGTGCGCCGAGCCGATGATTGACATTGCATTTTATGCGCCACTGAAATCACCGGATCACCCCACGCCGTCGGGCGACCGGGAAATGGCGCATAACCTTCGGTCGATGATGACTGATGACGGAATGAAGGCCCGGTTGGTGTCGGACATTCGCCTTTATGACAAACATGGCGACATGGGGCTTCAAACACGATTGCAAGCCCAAGCCGAGGCAGAGTGCATGCGTCTCGTGAACGAACTGAGTACCGCACCGCCCGATGTTTGGGTGACGTACCATAACTATTACAAAGCCCCCGATCTGATTGGACCGACTGTTTGTGAAGCGCTCCAAATTCCATATGTTCAGTTTGAATCGACACGCGCCCGCAAACGGTTGACGGGGAAATGGGCCACGTTTGCCGCTGCCGCCGAAGCGGCCTCTGATGCTGCGCAAATCGTATTCTACCAGACACAACAGGATGCCGAGGCCTTGCAAGCCTACCGGACCGGCACTCAGCGCTTGATAAAAATCGCGCCCTTCTTGCCCTTTGATCAGTTGCCGCAGGTCGCGAACCCTGCGCAGAACGACGACATTCTGACAGTTGCGATGATGCGCGCCGGCGACAAAATGCAATCCTTCGCTTTGCTGGCCGAAGCTCTGGCCCAGTTGACGGCCCCGAAATGGCGGCTTTGCATCGTGGGGGATGGCCCGGCACGAGAGCAGGTGCAGGCTTTGACCGCTTGCTTTTCAACAAATGTGGTGTTCCTTGGCCAGCTGACGCGAAGCGAACTGAGCCAGACCTATGCAAAAGCAGGGTTGTTTGTTTGGCCCGGTGTGAACGAAGCTTATGGCATGGTGTATCTAGAGGCACAGGCCGCCGGGTTGCCGGTTGTCGCCCAAGACCGACCGGGCGTACGCGACGTGACATATGGTGGCCCTCATCCGGATCCGACGGAAGGAAGTTTGGCTGTGGCACAACGCATAGATGCGCTTCTGAAAAACCCCGCGCAACGGCAGGCCGAGGGCACGGCTGCCAGAACCATGGTCGCCGCAAATCACCTTCAGGGACACGCAAAGACCAAATTTCGCGCGGCGATCCGATCCTTGATCGGCAAGCAGGCATGACCAAACTCGCGCTGCTCCGTCACGGTCACACGGCTTGGAACCGGGCCGGCCGCATCCAAGGACGCAGTGATATTCCATTGGATGAAGACGCTGTAACCGTGTTGCAGGCTTTGGCTTTGCCATCGCCTTGGGACACGGCGGAGTTGTGGTCCAGCCCGCTGGAGCGCGCCGTTCACACCGCGCAACTGGTTTCGGGAAGAAACCCAAACACGGACCCGGCTCTGACCGAGATGAACTGGGGCGCGTGGGAAGGTTTGCATGGCGCGGGACTGGCCGAACAGGCGGACAGCGGGTTCCGCCATATAGAAGACTGGGGCTGGGACTATCGCCCACCGCAAGGCGAAAGCCCGGCAGAGGTGTGGGCCCGCTTGAAACCTTGGGTGCTCGACCGCAAACAGGACGCCGTGGCCGTTTGTCATATCGGGATCATGCGCGTGCTAATGGCTCGTGCGACGAGGTGGGATTTTCACGGAACGCCACCGTTCCGGATAAAACGCAACCGGCTGTTTGTGATCAATCAGACGGCCGGGACGCTGACATCAGAAGGCGAACCTGTTCGGTTGATCCCGAAGGGGAAAGGGTGATGAAGGTTCTCATCGTAGTCACGCACTTGCTTGGGACGGGCCACCTGAGCCGCGCGGCGACACTGGCTCGCGCCTTTCAGGACGCGGGGCATGACTCTGTTCTGGTTTGGGGTGGTGGACAGGCACCTCAGCTCAACCTCGATGGCCTGAAGTTCGTTCAGCTGCCACCTTTTCGATCGGACGGCACC
>CAWUIW010000169.1:0-7548 GCA_963922515.1 uncultured Rhodobacterales bacterium
TGTTTGCATCCGATCAGCACACCCACCAACGGCGAGCGGATCGCCCTCATTGCGTTGGGTGGATATGGGCGCGGAGAGATGGCGCCTTACTCGGATGTCGACCTGCTGTTTCTGACCCCTTACAAGATCACACCTTGGGCCGAAAGCGTGATCGAAACCATGCTTTATGTCCTTTGGGACCTGAAGTTGAAAGTTGGACATTCAAGCCGCACAATTCGTGACTGCATTCGTTTGGGCAGCGCAGACTACACGATCCAAACGGCTTTGCTTGAGCACCGATTTCTTGATGGCGACGCGGGATTAGCCGCGGATCTGGACGCGGCCCTAAAGAACGATCTGTTTTCCGGGTCGGGGCGCGATTTTATCGAAGCCAAGTTAGACGAGCGAGACAAGCGCCACCTTCGTCAGGGGCAACGTTATGTCGTTGAGCCCAATGTCAAAGAGGGCAAGGGCGGTTTGCGCGATTTGCAATCGCTGTATTGGATTGCAAAGTACATCCAAGGCGTGAACGACGCAGCAGAACTGGTAGAACTCGGTGTATTCCGACCCGAGGAGTATCAATTGTTCGTGGATGCCGAGGATTTTCTTTGGGCAGTTCGCGCACATCTTCACCTTGTGACGGGTCGGCCGACCGAACAGTTGGCGTTTGATCTGCAGGTCGAGGTGGCCGCGCGGATGGGCTATGCCGACAAGGCCGGGCGCCGAGCCGTCGAGATCTTTATGCAGGATTACTTTCGCCACGCCACTTCGGTTGGGGACCTGACACGGATCTTCCTGACAAAGCTCGAGGCGATACACGTAAAGCCGGAACCTTTGCTGCAACGGATTTTCCGCCGGACGCCCAAGGTCAATGATGGGTATGAAGTGATCCACAACCGCCTGAGCATCGCTGAACCGGACGTTTTCCTGACCGACAAATTGAATATCCTGCGGCTTTTCGAAGAAGCCTTGCGCACAGGTATGCTGATACATCCTGACGCCATGCGCCAAATCACGGCGAATTTGCACTTGATCGACCGGGACATGCGCAGCGATCCCGAAGCGCAGCGCATTTTCCTGGATTTGCTTTTGAAACATGGCAACCCGGAACGGGCACTGCGCCGCATGAACGAGCTGGGCGTGTTGTCTGCGTTCATTCCCGAGTTCGAACCCATCGTCGCGATGATGCAGTTCAACATGTACCACAGCTACACCGTTGACGAGCACATCATCCAGTGCATTGCCCAACTCGCCAAGATCGAAAAAGGCGAACTGGTTGAATCGCTGCCGGTGGCGTCAGGCATCTTGGAGGACGGCGTTAACCGCCGCACCCTGTACGTGGCACTGTTGTTGCATGACATCGCCAAGGGGCGACCCGAAGATCACTCCATTCTCGGCGCGAAAATCGCCCGCTCGGTCGCCCCCCGCTTGGGTTTGAACAAGGTAGAAAGCGAAACGGTTGAGTGGCTGGTGCGCTACCACCTGCTCATGTCGGACATGGCACAAAAGCGCGATATTGCCGACCCAAGAACCGTGCGTGATTTTTGCAAGGCGGTGCAAACGGTCAAGCGATTGGATCTTCTGACGGTCATGACCGTCTGTGACATTCGCGGCGTCGGTCCAGATGTCTGGAACAACTGGAAGGCCGCCTTGATCCGGGCGTTGTACCGGCAAGCGCGCCGCGCTCTGGAAAACGGGATGGAAGATCTCAACCGCGAAAACCGCGGGGCGGAAGCCAAGCGGCTGTTGCGCCAAGCGTTGCCAGACTGGAGCAAATCAGACCTAAAGCAGGCGACAAGCCGCCACTATCCACCCTATTGGCAAGGCTTGCATGTCACTGCACATGTCGTCTTTGCACGGCTGCTGCGTGAACTTGAACACGCGGACAATCCCAGCAAGATTCTGATCGATCTGCACCCTGACGAAGATCGTGATGCAACGCGCGCGTGTTTCGCAATGCATGATCATCCGGGCATCTTTGCTCGACTGGCGGGCGCCTTGGCCCTAGTTGGCGCCAATGTGGTGGACGCGCGCAGCTACATCACCAAAGATGGCTACGTCACCGATGCCTTCTGGATTCAGGATGCGGAAGGACGCCCGTATGAAGCATCGCGATTGCCGCGTCTGTCCCAGATGATCGAAAAGACGCTCAAGGGTCAGCTTGTGGCGCGCGAGGCGTTCAAAAGCAAAGATAAGATCAAGAAACGCGAAAAGGCATTTTCAGTGCCAACCCATGTCACTTTCGACAACGATGGGTCCGACATATACACGATCATAGAAGTCGACACACGGGACCGACCCGGGCTGCTCTATGACCTGACGCGGACCTTGGCCGAGGCTAATGTGAACATCGCCAACGCGGTCATCGCGACCTATGGCGAGCAGGTCGTAGATACATTTTACGTAAAGGACATGTTCGGGCTGAAGTACCATTCCAAGTCAAAGCAAAGGGCCTTGGAAACACGGCTGCGGGCGGCCATCGCCGACGGGGCCGAACGGGCACACGAATGAAACCCATAGGCCTGATGTCAGGGTTCCTGACCGTTGGGACTTGGACGCTGCTGAGCCGCGTGCTTGGGTTTGTTCGCGACGCGATGATCTTGGCCTTCTTGGGCACCGGTCCTTTGTACGAAGCCTATGTCGTTGCTTTTCGATTGCCGAACATGTTTCGCCGTTTCTTTGCCGAAGGCGCTTTCAACATGGCCTTTGTGCCCATGTTCTCGAAAAAACTGGAAGCCGGTGAAGATGCCCAAAGCTTCGCGGAATCTGCGTTTTTTGGGCTGGCGTCGGTCTTGATTGTTTTGACACTGCTGGCGCAGCTGGCCATGCCATGGGTGATTTATGGCTTGGCCAGTGGCTTTTCCGGACAGACGCAGTTCGACCTGTCGGTCGAGTTTGGCCGGATCGCGTTCCCTTACATCTTGTTCATTTCGCTGGCGGCCTTGTTGTCCGGTCTTTTAAACGCCACCGGGCGTTTTGCGGCCGCAGCCGCAGCTCCGGTTTTGTTGAACGTCTTGCTGGTTGGCGCAATGGCAATCGCCGCTTTCTTGGGCGGTGATATTGCCCGCGCGCTTGTCTGGATGATCCCGGTTGCCGGAGTTGCACAGATGGCGTTGGTTTGGATCGCCGCAGCAAGAGCCGGATTTGCGCTCCGGCTGACATGGCCGCGTTGGACGCCAGAGTTGAAGCGTTTGGTGCAGATCGCCGTGCCAGCGGCCCTGGCAGGCGGTGTTACGCAGATCAACCTACTGGTTGGACAACAGGTGGCCAGCTACTTCGACCGGGCCGTTGGCTGGCTTTATGCAGCCGACCGATTGTATCAACTCCCGCTGGGCGTGGTTGGCATAGCAATTGGCGTTGTGCTTTTGCCAGACTTGTCGCGGCGCCTCGCCGCCAATGATGACAGCGGTGCGCGCAACGCGTTCAGCCGCGCAGGTGAGATATCGCTTGCGTTGACCATCCCCTGTTCAGTCGCGCTGGTTTTGGTGCCACTTCCATTAGTGTCCGTGTTGTTTGAACGCGGGCAAACCACGGCTGCGGACAGCGCTGCAATTGCGACCGCCGTCGCGATCTATGGCCTCGGCTTGCCTGCGTTTGTCCTGCAAAAGTCCTTGCAACCTTTGTTTTTCGCGCGCGAAGACACGCGTTCGCCATTTCGCTACGCGGTTGTGGCCATGATCGCCAATGCCGTCATCGCGATTGGGCTGGCACCGACAGTTGGTTGGATCGCTCCGGCGATCGCCACGACAATCGCTGGTTGGGGCATGGTGTGGTTGTTGGCGCGCGGCGCGCGGCAATTCGGTGAAGTGGCCCGGTTTGACGAACGGTTCTGGTCTCGGCTTTGGCGCATTGGCGTCTCATCCGCAGCCATGGGAGCGGCGGCATGGGGATATGCGCACGTGTTTGCCAGCGCCTTACAAACTGGTGGCATTCGGTATCTGGCGCTCGCGGGGCTCGTTGCTGGCGGAATGGTGGTGTATTTTGCCGCGGCCCACGCAACCGGCGCATTGCGCCTGTCCGAAGTCCGCGGTGCCATGCGGCGCAACACCACCTAGTCCCGACGCACACGCGCCAGAATATCGTTCCACCCGCCCGGGATCAGGAAAAACGACAACACGAACCCGGTCCCAAAACCCGCGAGGTCCGCGACCCATCCGCCATTGCCGCCGAAAAACAGACCAAACAGCAACTGAACGCCCATCAAGACCACGATCAAGGAAAACGCCCGGGTCTGGTTCGCACCGATACTGCTTAACTGGCGCCAAAGCATGAATGTGAAGGCCCCGATCAGGCCGTAGACCGGCGGGAAAGCTCCAATCAGCGCAACATGCGTCTGCAGCAGAAATGCGTAAGCCAAGGCGCCAACGATCCCGGAAGCAAAAAAGATGATCAGCATCCGAACCGCTCCAAACCGTTCAGCCGTCATTTTTCCCATGGCCAGAAAGATGACACCTGCAAAAAGCGCGTGTGTGAAACTGGCATGGATGAAGGGATAAGACACGAAACGGATCATGTGCTCGGCTGGCCAGAACCTTCGTTCGCGCATCCAGTCGAAGATGTCGGGGGAAAACGCGTAGCGCTGCGCCCAGTTCAATCGCCAGCCGATGGCTTCTGGCCCGCCCACAATGCCGCGCGCACCAAGGCTCATGGCGGCTTCAACACCCATAATGACGAGAAACAAGGCCACAACGACGGGTGGCAATGGATTGACGGCGGGGATGTGGTGATTGTCGGCCAAACTGCCCTCTGCATGCCTAGGTCTGACTCAACGCCTAAATCAGCTAAAGGCCAGAGGCCAGAGGCTGAGTTGCAACAGCTCGAACGAATTCGGCTCAGCCCTTTGAATTTCCGTGCCATGATCACGTGTCTATGAAGGATACATGGGGCGCCAACAGCATCTGGGGAGAGTTTCATGAGCAACTGGCTTCTTCTTGTCATTACCGGCATCTTGTTCGTTGTCGCGGGCATCTTTGCGTTTTTGAATCCTTTCGCGGCTTCGCTGGCGATGGAAATTTTCGCCGGCATTTGTTTTGTCCTGCTGGGCGGGTTGCAAATCATCGAAGGCATACGCGCTGACACATGGGGCGGGCGCATCTGGTCCTTGATCCTGGGGCTGATCTCTTTGATCGTGGGTATCTATTTGCTGACCAACCCGCTGAAAGGGCTGGTTGCGTTGACGATCGTTCTGGGCGCCAGCTTTGTCGTGTCGGGCATAGTGAAAGCGGTTGTCGGATTTCGTGTGCAAGACAACGCGCTCAAGTTCATCGTAGTCATCGCGGGTCTGGCATCACTGGCATTGGGCGTTTTGGTTCTGGCAAATATTCCCGGCTCTGCCGTCATCACCCTTGGCATCATGTTGGGCGTCGAGCTTGTGTCGAACGGAGCGGCAGCCATGGCGCTGGGCTTTGCCCGCAAGCAAGGCGGTGTGTCCCACAGCTGATGTTGGTGAACCGTCCTTGACCTGTGCCAGCGCGCCGACTATGCGCTGGCACGCATTTTCATGGACGGAGAGCCAACATGTCAGAGGTGGTCCAAACACCATCTGCCTTCACCCCCCGCGTTTTTTCCGGCATCCAACCGTCGGGCGGCCTGACTCTGGGCAACTACCTGGGCGCGATCAAACGCTTTGTCGACATGCAGAACGAAGGATCGTTCGAAACGGTCTATTGCATGGTGGACCTGCACGCGATCACCACGTGGCAGGACCCTGCAGACCTTGCACATAACACCCGGGAATTGTGCGCGGGTTTCATTGCATCCGGCATCGATCCCAACCGATCCATACTGATCAACCAAAGCCAGATTCCGGAACATGCTCAGTTGGGCTGGGTGTTCAATTGCGTCGCGCGCATGGGGTGGATGCAGCGCATGACCCAATTCAAGGACAAGGCTGGCAAAAACGCGCAAAACGCGTCGCTTGGGCTGTTCGGCTACCCCGCGCTTATGGCTGCGGATATCCTTGTCTACCACGCAACACATGTGCCTGTTGGCGAAGATCAAAAGCAGCATCTGGAGTTGACACGAGACATCGCGGCAAAGTTCAACCATGACTACGGCGTCGACTTCTTTCCGTTGACCGAGCCGGTGATTGAAGGCGCGGCAACGCGGGTTATGAGCCTGCGGGACGGTTCGAAGAAAATGTCGAAATCCGACCCTTCGGATGCGAGCCGGATCAACATGACGGATACAGCGGACGACATTGCAAAAAAAATCCGCAAGGCCAAGACAGACCCTGATGCCTTGCCATCAGACGCCGAAGGCCTGAAAGACCGACCCGAGGCGCGCAATCTTGTGAATATTTACGCTGCCCTTAGCGACAGCTCAGTCGAAGAAGTGCTGGCCGACGTGGGGGGGAAGCAGTTTGGTGCGTTCAAGCCGATGCTGGCGGACCTTGCCGTGGCCAAGCTGGATCCGATCGCCTCAGAGATGGCACGGTTGATGAACGACACGACCGAAATTGATCGCATTCTGGCTCACGGCGCGGCGCAGGCCCGCAAGATCACGGTACCGATCCTGCGCCAGACATACGACATTCTTGGTATGGTGCCGCCGCCCGCAGGCTGATGTGCGTGGGCGCAGAATCTCTGCGCGCAAAGCGGGATTGGCGCCGCTTGGCCAAGTACACACCTAGAGCGGTGAAAGGAGCATACCATGACCTTCACCGCGCCTTCCGGCATTCGTGTCGGGCACATTCATCTCAAAGTTGCCGATCTTGATCGCGCCATTGCCTTTTATCGGGACGTGCTGGGCTTTGAACTTCAGCAGCGCTACGGCAGCGCCGCCGCGTTTCTCGGGGCCGACGGCTATCACCATCACATCGGACTCAACACGTGGCACAGCAAGAACGGCCCGCAACCTCCCGACGGCACAACAGGGCTTTATCACGTGGCCTTCCTGTATCCTGACCGCGAATCCTTGGGCTCGGCCCTGCAGCGCGTGCTGGACGCGGGCGTTGTACTGGACGGTGCGGCAGACCACGGTGTTTCCGAAGCGGTTTACTTCCGCGACCCGGACGGGAACGGCATCGAACTATACCGCGATCATGCGGCCGGTGAATGGCCCAGAGACGAAACCGGCGATCTGCGCATGGTGAACGCCCCGCTTGATATCCCTGCCCTGTTGGAAGCCGGTCGCGCGCACTAGACGCGTTGCCTCGCTGTGCTAGGGTCCGTCCAAAAGGAGACGCGGCATGGCAATGGCAAAAGGCAAGGTCCGGACGTATTTCAACGGGCAATGGCATGATGGGGATGTCGCGATCATGGGGGCGGCGGACCATGGCGCGTGGCAGGGCACCAATGTGTTTGATGGCGCGCGCCAGTTCGATGGACGCACTCCCGATCTTCTACTGCATTGCGCCCGGGTCAACCGATCTGCTGAAGCGTTAATGCTGAAACCGACACTGTCGGCCGAGGACATGGTGACGCTGGTGCATGACGGCCTGAAGGGTTTTGCGCCGGATGCCGCAGTCTATATCCGCCCAATGTACTGGGCCATCGACGGTAACGCTGCCTTGATCGCGCCAAGTCAGGACGAAACAGGCTTTGCGATTTGCCTCGAGGAAATCGCTAT
>CAWUIW010000170.1:0-7536 GCA_963922515.1 uncultured Rhodobacterales bacterium
AGGAACAGTAGGATGATCTTCGCATCTTCTTCGATCCCGAACCAGATGATCACCAACGGGATCAAAGCAAGCGGCGGCACGGGCCGCATGAACTCCACAATCGGATCAAACCAACCGCGGAACCAGTTCGAAAGCCCCATCGCATAACCAAGAGGGATGCCGATCAAGGCGCCAAAGAAAAAGCCCAAAACAACACGGAACAAGGACCAGAACAGGTGCTCGACAACCGTAAAATTTTGGTATCCGTCGCTCACAAGGTTGGTGAAACGATCCCAGACAGCTTCGGGCGAAGGTAGCCAGATCGGCTCCATTTGAAGGCCCTTGTTGGGAGTAAAGTTGATCGTTCCTTTATCCGTTATCGTGACCGTGCCATCGGCGGTCCGTACACTGCCGCCGACATCAATTGGTTCGCCATCGATGGCCACAATCCGTGCATTGTCATCCCGGCGGTTGGCTTCATCGTTTCGATCCCAGCGCACAAGACCCGACCGCCACACACCGATCAAAACAGAGTCGTTCTTGGCAAAGCCGTCGCCGGGTTCGACTGCAATTTCATCCGGCGTCTGATCGACCGGATGAACCCGCACGCTGACAGTTGCCTCGTCTGTTCCTGCCGGCGCTTCGACGGTGTAGGTGAACGAGGTGTCGCCTTCGAACGGGCCAGGCATATGCAAAAAACCCGGCAACAGCTTTGACCCGGTGAACATGCCCCACAGCACAAACAGCGCCACGATCGAGATGATAGATGCGGCAGTATCACTGCGCACTGCACTTTCATCACCGAATGTTACCGTCTTGAGCGAGGTGTAATCCTGCTTGGCCGTCTGTTTCGAAATGAAGCCAACGACAAAATACGCGCCAACAAAGATCGCGATGTAAATCAGCAGCGGGATCATGCGTCCGCCTCCTCTTTGCGGCCCATAATCTCTTCTTCCATGTCCCAGATCATCGACAAGATCTCTTCGCGTGTCGGTGCATATTTCGGGTCTTTCTTGACTTCGCGCAGGTCGCCATCAACGCCCATATCGGCGAACGGCAACCGATACTCCTTGTGGATACGACCCGGACGCGGCGCCATCACCAAAAGCCGTTCGCCGAGCAGCAACGCCTCTTCCACCGAGTGGGTGATGAGGATGATCGTTTTGCCGGTTTCCTTCCAGAGTTTCAGAACCAGCCCTTGCATCTTTTCCCGGGTCAATGCGTCGAGCGCACCCAGTGGTTCGTCCATTAGGATCACGTCTGGCTCATTGGCAAGGCACCGGGCCAAGGCAACACGCTGCTGCATACCACCCGATAGCTCATAGACCATTTTTTCCTTGAAGTCCTGAAGGCCCACGACGTCCAGCAGGTGGTCAACTTTTTCGCGGCTCTCGGCCGCGGGCGCCCTCTTCATTTTGGGACCAAAACCCACATTGTCGCGCACGCTCATCCATTCAAACAGGGCGCCTTGCTGAAACACCATACCGCGCTCTGGTCCCGGGCCAGTGACCGGATGGTCATTCAGCACAACCTGTCCCGATGTAGGTGCCAAGAACCCGGCCAGAATGTTCAAAAGCGTTGTTTTACCGCAGCCCGACGGCCCCAGAACGCTCATCAGTTCGCCGGACTTCAAATCAAGCGACACGTCTTGCAATGCCTGTACATGCCCTCCGTTGGGCAGCTCAAATCGCATCGAGACATTTTGGATCGATAGTCCAGCCATTGCGGATCCTGTGGTTAATGCGGGGAAAGAAAAAGTAAGGGGCGCCGCATTGGCGCCCCTTTTGATTTGGCTTAGTTGACCGCCGACAGCGGCCCGGTGTTCACCGTGTTCTCGTAGGTGTCCAAAGCACCATCGATCGAACCAGCTTCAACGAACACATCTGCCACACCCTTCATGAAGGCTTGCGCGTTGCCGCCCAACCAACCTGCAGCCAGCTGGTCCGCCACGGTTGGGAAGGTGAATGTGGTGATGGTTTCCATCGTGGCTTGCTCATCCATACCGGCATCTTTGGCGATGACCGGCAGCATGGTCGCGTGGTTCGACGCGTCGGCCCACATGGCGTTCGCTTCTGCAGTCACGCGCAGGAAATCCGCCATCAGTTCGCCATTTTCCGCCACAAACGACGCCGGCGCCGACGTCACGTCGAACACCAGAATGCCGAGCTCGGTCTTTTCGTCCCCGGTCAGCAGCACGTTGCCGTGCTCTTTCATACGACGCAACGAGCCACCCCAGCCGCAGGCCATGTCCACAGCGCCCTGCGCCAGCGCTGCTGCGCCTTCTGGCGGGTTCATGTTGACGATTTCCATCGACGCTGGATCAACACCGAAGTGTTCCATCTGCTTGAGGTAGCCATAGTGCGCCGCCGTTCCGAGCGGTACCGCCACTTTCAGGCCCGACAACTCATCAGCGCTGTCTTTGTCGATTTCTTTTGCAGCGGCAACCACGCAGTTGTCGTTGTCTGCGTAGGACACAGCCACGTCAACAATCTGCAAGTCCTGACCGCCAGATGTGGCAACCACGAACGGTGGAAGACCTTGGCTGACGCTGATCTGCACATCGCCGGACGCCATCGCGGCGGACATCGCAACACCAGAGTCGAACGCGCGCCAGTTTACTGTGACGCCCAGCTCTTCGTCGTAGGTGCCGTTTACCTTGGCGAACTGAAACGGCATCGGCCATTCCAGGAAGTAGCCGACGGTGATGTCATCTGCGCTTGCAGCGCCGCCTGCAAGCATCGCGAAGCCTGCAACTGCGCCAAGCAGTTTGGTTTTTGTTTTCATAATTTACTCCCGTTTGGTCTTTTGAACGTTGTGGTCCCACTGTCGCGCGGGTGCCTCCCACGCTGGTTTGTTGTGCGACTTGCTGCCGCCCTGCGAATGATCCGAGCCGAAAAGCAAAATGTAATCAACGGTTTTTGTGAAATTTTCGCACGACGCACAATTCCCCAACGACCAAGCAACAGGGGCTGCATGTGTGGATTTTCAAAGAGTTACGGTTTTTTGACGCAGTTGAGACAGACGCTTTAGCTTGCCATCTACAGGTTTTGGACTTATCTGCCAGTATCAACTGGCCCTATAAGTTGTCGCTTTTTCGCGCGCATCGTTTTCTGCAATGTAATGCTCTATTTGGGCATTTGAAAACTTGCTCTCAGATTCTCGGAAAGGACACGCCATGGATGGCACGTTCAAAGACAATGACTTGCGTCACGTCGTCGAATCCGACCGCGCGCACGTATGGCACCACCTGATTCAGCACAAGCCGTTCGAAACAATCGATCCGCGCATTATTGTCGAAGGCAAGGGCATGCGCGTCTGGGATCAGAAAGGCAAAGAGCATATCGATGGCGTATCCGGCGGTGTCTGGACGGTCAATGTTGGCTATGGTCGGGAGAGCATTGCCGACGCGGTGCGCGAGCAGCTGGTGAAGTTGAACTATTTTGCCGGCGCGGCCGGGTCGATTCCCGGCGCCCTGTTTGCGGAAAAGCTCATTGGCAAGATGCCGGGGCTCAGCCGCGTGTATTACTGCAACTCCGGGTCCGAGGCGAATGAGAAAGCCTTCAAGATGGTCCGCCAGATCGCACATGCTAAGTATGGCGGCAAAAAGCACAAGATCCTGTTTCGCGATCGCGACTACCACGGCACCACAATCGGCGCTCTGTCCGCGGGCGGGCAGGATGAACGGAACGCGCATTACGGGCCGTTCACTCCCGGGTTCGTCCGTGTGCCACACTGCCTGGAATATCGCAAGCACGAGCAAGAAGGCGCGCCCGTGGAGAATTACGGCGAATGGGCCGCCGATCAGATCGAAAATGTGATCCTTGCAGAGGGTCCAGACACAGTCGGCGCGCTGTGTCTGGAGCCAGTCACGGCCGGCGGCGGCGTGATCACACCGCCTCAGGGCTACTGGGAACGTGTTCAGGAAATCTGCGCGAAATACGATGTTCTTTTGCATATCGACGAAGTTGTGTGCGGCGTAGGCCGTACTGGGACTTGGTTCGGCTACCAGCAGTACGGCGTGAAGCCGGACATGGTGACTATGGCCAAGGGTGTTGCCTCTGGCTACGCGGCCATAGCGTGCCTTGTCACCACAGAAGAAGTGTTTGACAAGTTCAAGGACAACGCGGACGATCCGATGAATTACTTCCGCGATATCTCGACCTTTGGTGGATGCACGGCAGGGCCCGCTGCCGCGCTGGAGAACATGCGCATCATCGAAGACGAAGACTTGCTGGACAACACCGTCGCCATGGGGGCCCGCATGATGGACAATCTGCACGCGCTGGCCGAAAAGCATGCGGTGATTGGCGATGTGCGGGGCAAGGGCTTGTTCTGCGGGGCGGAACTGGTGGCCGATCGCGACAGCCGGGACCCGGTCGCCGAAAAACTGGCTCACGCCGTTGTCGCGGATTGTATGGCGCAAGGCGTGATAATCGGCGTCACCAACCGCTCGGTTCCGGGCCGCAACAACACCTTGTGTTTCTCTCCTGCCTTGATTGCCACACCCGATGATATCGACGCCATAACCGAAGCAGTTGATGGTGCACTGACCCGGGTCTTCAGTTAAGCGATGTGGGCCAAACCGGTGAGTTTGCGCGGCGCCCACGCCGCGCTTGTTCCGCTGTCTCAGGATCATGCCAGCGATCTGGCAGATGCCTCCGCTGACGGAGAACTACACCGCCTATGGTACACAACCGTACCTGCACCTGGCGATATTTCGGCAGAGATCGACCGGCGATTGGCCTTGTTGGAAGCGGGCAGCATGGTGCCTTTTGCCGCGCTTGACCCGTCTGGCCGAGCGGTGGGCATGACCACCTTTATGAACATCGATCACGCCAATCGCAGGCTCGAAATTGGGTCAACCTGGTACCGCAAGTCGGTGCAAAGAAGTCCGCTCAACACAACATGTAAGCACCTGCTCCTGAGCCATGCATTCGATACTCTCGATGCGATCGCGGTCGAATTTCGCACACATTTCGTCAACCATCAAAGCCGTCGGGCAATAGAGCGCTTGGGCGCCAAGCTGGATGGCATCCTGCGCAGTCACATGCTTATGCCGAATGGATCTCTTCGCGATACGGTCGTGTACTCGATCACCGCCGCCGAATGGCCGACGGTGCGCGCCAGTCTGGATTGGGCGCTGGAAAAACCGCGGCCATCTGCGTGAAATCCGGTTTGGGAAAGAAACCGGGTGCCGTCGTCATGGGCCCGTTCGGGTTAGGCTAAAACGCACAATAGAATGCGAGTAAAGCTCTGATGACCGGGGATGCTTGATGCCAATACGATGTCGCATTGCATTTCCTTTTTGGTGATCGGACCATGGCCGTCATGATAGAGGAAAGGGACTGATATGTTTGTTAAGCGTCTGGTCTACTTGGCGGTCGCAATCGCGTTTTCATCATCGGGTGTACAAGCACAAGATCACGCGCACGGCGGCGACACCGCTCCATACGCAGGCTTCAAAACACGCGAGATTAAGAGCCTTTCCAGTGAAGATATCGCAGAACTGCGGCGTGGTGGTGGCTGGGGATTGGCACTGCCCGCCGAATTGAACGGACGCCCTGGTCCTGCACATCTTTTGGAACTTCAGAAAGAACTGGAACTTTCCAAAGACCAGATTGCCGCTATCACTGCTGCTTACGATGACATGCGCGCGGCCGCCATTTCAGCTGGAGAGAGGTTTATCGCGGCGGAGGCGGCATTAAGCAATGCCTTCGCGGGCCCGGACGTTTCCGAAGACATCCTGCGCCAGCTGCTTCACGAAACCGCCGACGCGCGGGCAGGTCTTCGCTTCGTCCATCTGTCACAACACCTATCGACCCCGGAATTGCTCAGCAGCGCTCAAATCCAAAAGTACAATGTACTGCGTGGGTACGCAGAGGACCCCTGCGCCAATGTGCCAGACGGGCACGACGCCGATATGTGGCGTCGCCACAACGGATGTGTCGACTAGGAGGACGGTTCTGCCACATCCGGACACGGCGACTTGCCCTTGATCGGCCTGGTCCATTGAGCGCCCGCAACAAAAACGGGGCTGTGACGACGCACAGCCCCGGTTAAAGCGACTTGGTTGCGTGGTGGACTTATCAGACCACTGCTTGGAAAAGCATACCCGTCATGATGGCACCCGTTACGCCCAGCCCAAGGTATGTCGCGAAAACGCGCGGCTTGACCAAAGACCAGACCGCGGCCATTGCCGGAATTGAGCTGACGGCACCGGCAATCATAAAGGCCATGGCTGCACCACCGCTCATGCCCTGTTCCATCAAGCCGGCCAACAGCGGCGGCGCGACATAAGAGTTTAGGTATGCGGGCATGCCAACAACCGCAGCCGTTGCAATCGGAACAATACCTTCACCACCCACAACCTTGGCGATCATTTCCGCCGGTACATAGGACACCAGTAAAGCCTCTAGCACGTAGGCCATCGCCAACCACTTCAGCAAGAACATGAAGTTCGATACGAATTCACCCCGAAACGTGTCGCGGCGGTCGGCTTCGGTCCAGAACTTCCACTCGGGCTTGCCGTCCATCTTCGGACCCGACCCACAGCAGCCGGAGCGTTGGTAGACTTTCAAAGGAGCCGCAAACGCGCCACCACTGGTCAGGAACTTCACTGCGAAGCCACCAAAGAGACCCAACGCCACCGCAGCAATCGCCTTGCCAATGGCGAATTCCCACCCCAAGGCGCCGGCCGTGATCAACAGTGTTGGCGGGTCAATCAAGGGCGAGCTCAGCCAGAAAGCCATCACTGCTGACAGGGGCGCACCAAGTGCAAGCAAACCAGCAATGAACGGAATGACCTCGCACGAGCAGAACGGCGCCAAACCGCCGAATAGGGCGGCGAGGAAAATCATCCGCGTTTCCTTGCCTTCGAACGCCTTGGCCACCATCACCTCTGCGCCGGTCGCCTTTAGATAGGCAAGCGTCAGAACGGCAAAAAGGATGTAGGGCGCCGTATTGCCCAGCGCGCTTATGGCAAAGGTGAACACCGTGCTCAAGTTGCCCAAATCGAGTATCGCCACGGCAAGCAACAGGATTGCACTGACAGTCCACGGTGTTTTCAATGCTGCCCCGACCCGGTTCAGGCTATCGGGTAGCGTTTGCGTTGTTTCAGCCATTTTTGGCCCCCATCATCTCTGCAACGGTCGTTTGATCCACGCAGCACTCGGTCAAAATGAAACCGGCCAGTGCTTCCAGCCGGTCAAAGTCGGCCCGGTTCAGGGTCGTGCGCCCTTCTCGTTCCTGCGTCACAACACCCGCCGCCGACAAAAATTTCAGGTGATGCGCCAAGGTCGACGGGGCGATGCCCGTACGCTCTTGTATGTCGCCGACCGTCAGCCCGACATGCCCGGCACGGATCAACGTGCGCAAAACCTGTAGTCGTGCCTCTGATCCCATGGCCGCAAATCCTTGCGCCGCTTCTTCCCACATCATTTCGCAATTCCTCAAGATTCGATATAACTAGTTTTATAGTTATTTTGGTAAACAGATCAACCCCGGAAATCAAACACCGTCGCATTGCACCAGAGCCTTTAGCCGGCATAGTGGCCACAC
>CAWUIW010000171.1:0-7450 GCA_963922515.1 uncultured Rhodobacterales bacterium
CGCGTGTCGAAGTTCAAAAAGAAATACGAAGGTCTTGGTTTCTGAGCCAATCCAAAACCTTGATGAGACACGCCGCCTGTTTGGGCGGCGTTTTTCGTTGCGCGCGATCATTGTCCAACATCGACTGACAATAGACGACTGTTCCAAGCAGTGTTCATCGCTTTCGATCATTTCGTCGAGAATGCAACAGAATGCGCGCCAACGCTTTCAAATCCAATGCGCCGACTGTACGGTGGCACCCAAATACGCGCAAAAAGACGCAAGATAGAGTACGGAGCGCTGGGCATGGCTCATATTGTTGTGGTCGGGAACGAAAAGGGTGGTGCCGGGAAGTCAACGGTGTCTATGCATGTTGCCACGGCGCTAGTGCGGCTGGGGCATAAGACGAGCGTGCTGGATCTTGACCTGCGGCAGCGCTCGATGGCGCGGTACATCGACAACCGCCGCGAGTTTCTGGAAAAGGCCGAACTCGACTTACCGACACCGGCATGCCACGAACTGCCAGAGATTGATCAATCTGCATTGAAGCCCGGCGAGAACGTATTCGATCGTCGCTTGTCTGCCGCCGTGTCGGAATTGGAAGTCGACAGTGACTTTATCGCCATTGACTGCCCCGGATCGCATACAAGGCTGAGCCAGGTGGCTCATTCGTTGGCGGACACGCTGATCACACCGCTGAATGACAGCTTCATCGACTTTGACCTGCTGGCCCGGATTGACGCCAAAGGGGAAAAAATTCTTGGACCGTCAGTGTATTCCGAGATGGTCTGGAATGCTCGTCAGTTGCGCGCGCAAGCGGGTTTGAAACCGCTGGACTGGGTTGTCATGCGCAATCGCGTCGGGACCCAGCGTATGGTGAACAAGGAAAAGATGGAGCGTGCCGTTGCTCTTTTGTCCTCGCGGATCGGCTTTCGCATCGTTCCCGGTTTCAGCGAACGCGTCATTTTTCGCGAGCTGTTTCCTCGCGGTTTGACGTTGCTGGATTTGCGCGACATCGGGGTCAAGCAACTGAACATTTCCAACATCGCAGCGCGACAGGAATTGCGCGAAATGATGAAGGCCCTGAAGCTGCCCGGTGTCGAAGTGAACTTCTAGCGTTCACGATCGGGCGGGCTGTATAGTGTGAATAGTTCCTTCGGCTGATCGACGCCGCGCATCATGTAGGTGCCAAGCGATACAATTCCAAACGCATCCCGCGGCACATCCCGTATGGCCTCTTCGGAGAGGATGATATCTTGCCCCAAGGGGGTATGCATGCCCGACAGTCTGGCCGTAAGGTTCACCTCGGGGCCGATGACCGTGAAATCCAGCCGCTCTTCACCACCGATATTACCATAAAGCACGCGGCCTGCGTGTAAGGCCAGCGTGAAGCTTGTTGTTGGCACGCCGTCCCGTTCGCGCCGGGCATTCAAATTCGGAAACGCCCGTTGCAATGCACGGATCGTTTCCAGCGCCTTGATCGGCGCGTCTTGCATCTCCTCGCGGTCAAAAATCGCGAGCAATCCATCACCCATGTACTTCAGAACGTTGCCACCATGTCCATCAATCTCGGATACGACGACGCCGAAATAGTCATTCAACATTTCGATCAACGCCTCGCCGGGTATGCGTTGCGAAAGGGCCGTGAACCCTTGCAGGTCGAAGTAGCAGATAACAGCGTCGATCCATTGCGTTGACCCGCGATGGATCTCTCCTGACAGCACCCGGTTTCCCGCATCGCGCCCCAGGTAGACACCCAGAAGACCTTCGGCAGTGTTGCGGTTGGCTTCTGACTTGAGAGCCAGACCAAGCAGTGGTAACGTCGCCTTGATCAAAGCCAGATCGGCGTCTGAAAACCCATCCTCACCATCTGACATCCATGAAAGCAAAGCGCCTTCGGTATTGCTTTGTGGTGTCACGTCTGCGCGGTCGATCTGTTCAAAGTACAAGCCAGCAGCGTAGTAGTCAGTGGCACCCTTTTCGCGCATCTCATTCAAAAGAGGAAAGCGGCTGGGTTCATTGCTGTCGATGATACGCTCGCGATAGTCATCGAGCTGCGTGGACAACAAGTGGAAGAACGGGCTTTGCAGCCACGTCTCTGGCGCGTTGCCGTCGTTATGCGCATATTCTTGGCGCTCAGAACCTTTGCCCATCTCCCATTCAAAGCCCATTCCACCGTACACCGGATGGTGGGCGCTTTGCGTCACATGGACCCGCAGAATTGGGACGCCAAGCTCCAGCAGCTTTTCACAATACCCTTGCAAAAGCTCTGTTTGCGGGCACCCCGGCAAGCTGACGCTCGTGATCCAATCTGACAGCGTTTCAATCCGCCTATCGAAATTTTCCGCCATTGTGGGTGGAACCTCGCTCGTCGTGTCAGGTGTGTGCTGATGGACATTATCTTTTTCGGGCCGCCAACTGTCGCAGCATATTGCGCAGGCGGTCGACGTCTGACGCGCTGAATTCCGCGGTCAGCCGGGCGTCGTAGTCGGCAGCAACGTGCCGCAAATCCCGATACGCGGCCTCGCCCATTGCCGTCAGCACCAAACGCTCTGATCGACGGTCCCGCTCATCGCGACGGCGTTCGAGAAATCTTCGCTCGGCCAATCTTTGCACCGCGCGACTGATTTTCGTTTTGTGCATGCGGGCCCGATGGCCAATTTCGGTCGCTGTCATCTCTCCAAACTCGCCAAGATGAAACAAGACCCGCCATTCGTTCCGCAACATGCCGTAGCGGTCTTTGTAGACCCTTTGAAAGGCCAAACTCGATTCCTCCGCCGCTTGGTTCAGAAGGTACGGCAGAAAATCTTCCGGCGAAAACGGGCGTGTTCCGGCTGGCTTTAGACGAGATCCTGAAATTGCTTTAAGTGCTCCGGCATATTGGTATCGGTCAGTTTAGCATATCGCAGCATCACCAACGTGGCGATCAGGTCTTCGCGATCCTCGTCCTTAAACTCGGCGGCCCACGCATTGGCGTTGCGCACGATTTCCCGTGCTTCATCCGGATGGCGGTTGTACCAATCGATCTTCTCGTCCAGATCCGCGAGGTCGCGGCGGACACGGATGAAGTGCACGAAGGGTTTCAGGCGTCCTTCCATGAACCAACCTTCGAAACGCATGTCATGACACAGCGCGACAGACCCTGAGTTGAAAATCCATTTGAGATTGGTCGCTTCGTTTGCGCCTTCGAAACCTGGAATGTACCGAAACCGCATTTGGTCCTGAACACTCATGAACCCCTTGTATCCCGGATATGGTTCGTTGGCTGCGATATGGCCAATATCGTGTTCGGGGTGGTCGTGATAACGTTCGAGAAGCTTGATGCGCGGCATCTGACCCACCGCGCGTCCCCGCCAGCCGATGGCCGGCTTTTTGGTTTCCCAAAGGTGAGGGTCTGTCGGGAAGTAAAAGTGCCGGAAGCGGTTGAACGGCATCAAAATGGAGCGGTCAGGATTGCCTGCGATCGGACGCGTGCGCAGAAGCGTCGGCACCGGCGGGATATCCACAACCACATGGAATTCCGTGGTCAACCGAAACCTCTTGCCAAACCCTTTTGCGATGCGGATCAGGTCGAGATAGTACATCTCGTCCATTTTCCACGACAGGTTCCCAAGTCGCAGTGGTGGCCGGTACCGGTAAGGTGTTTTTTTGACGGCGTAGTAATCCACCCGGTCCAGAATGTCTGGCGGCAGGCCTGCCCCGACGCTTTCCAGCATTTGGCAGGTGTGTTTCATCCATTTTTCATAGGATGTGAACTCGCGCCACGCCATGCGCGCCCACCAGCTGTACCGCTCTGTCGGGCGGATCATTTCAACTTTTTTCGAAGGCTTGGCCATGCATACGGGGTCCTTGAGCACGATTATCCGCACCCTGTCGATGTTCTGCAGCTCATGCAAGCCGATGCCGCCATCAAGGCTCTTGATAGTTACAAAATCAACTAATAGCCCCTTTCCCTACGCGTTGAGGAGGACCAGCGATGAACCGTCCGGCAAATCCACACCAAATGATACAGGCTGCCACACCCATGGGCACCACCGAAGGCTATATGCCGGGTTTCGGAAATGATTTTGAAACAGAAGCCTTGCCGGGCGCTATGCCTCAAGGCATGAACAGTCCGCAAAAGTGCAACTACGGCCTTTATGGCGAGCAGCTGAGCGGCACCGCCTTCACGGCACCCGCACATCAGAACGAGCGGACATGGTGTTATCGCATCCGTCCTTCGGTCAAACACTCACACCGATACACCAAAATCCACGTGCCGTATTGGAAGTCAGCACCGCATGTAAACCCCGACGTGGTCTCGCTGGGTCAGTATCGCTGGGACCCGGTCCCACATACCGAAGAACCGCTGACGTGGGTTACCGGGATGCGCACCATGACCACGGCAGGCGACGTGAACACGCAGGTTGGCATGGCAAGCCATGTCTACCTTGTCACCAGATCCATGACCGATGACTATTTCTTTTCCGCAGATAGCGAGTTGCTTGTCGTTCCACAGGAAGGTGTGCTGCGCTTCGCCACCGAGTTGGGCATCATCGACCTCGAGCCCAAGGAAATGGCCATCCTGCCGCGCGGGCTTCTGTACCGGGTTGAGGTTCTGGAAGGCCCTGCGCGCGGTTTTGTCTGCGAAAACTATGGTCAGAAGTTCGAATTGCCCGGGCGCGGCCCTATCGGCGCCAATTGCATGGCCAATCGACGCGATTTCAAAACCCCAGTTGCGGCATATGAAGATCGCGATGCCCCCAGCTCCGTAACGATCAAGTGGTGCGGGTCATTCCACCGAACACAGATTGCACATAGCCCGCTCGATGTCGTGGCGTGGCACGGCAACTATGCGCCCTGCAAATACGACATGCGCAACTACTGCCCCATTGGCGCAATCCTGTTTGACCACCCGGATCCGTCCATATTTACCGTGCTGACGGCGCCTTCGGGCGTTGAAGGCACGGCAAACATCGACTTCGTCCTGTTCCGCGAGCGTTGGATGGTGATGGAGGACACGTTCCGCCCACCGTGGTACCACAAAAACGTCATGTCCGAACTGATGGGCAACATATACGGCCAGTACGATGCCAAACCGCAGGGGTTCATCCCCGGTGGCATGAGCTTGCACAATATGATGTTGCCGCATGGCCCCGACAAAGAAGCGTTTGAAAAAGCCTCCAACGCCAATCTCGGACCTGACAAGCTGGATCAAACCATGTCCTTCATGTTTGAAACCCGGTTTCCACAGCACCTGACGGCATTTGCCGCCGAAGAAGCGCCACTGCAAGACGACTACATCGATTGTTGGTCAGACATCGAAAAGAAGTTCGATGGAACCCCGGGCAAAAAATAGGATCACGCTATGGCGTTTTTGACACCCATTTCCTGGTTCGGCTGGGCGTTGCCGGTTTTGTCATTGGTTGTCTTTTGGCAGCTTCCAGTGCTGTCACGGCAAGTACAGGCGCGGTGGTCGCTTCCTTTGGCTCGCGATGATCGCACGCACGCAAAACCAATACCGATACTGCGCGACGAACCGAGCCATTCGGGATGCGACGGGTCGGCATGACGGACATGCCGATGCTTCTTGAAACCGGGATCGCCTTTCTTGCAACTGTCCTGCTGCTGATGGTCACGCCGGTGCCGAGCCAGCTTTTGATGTTGTCGCAGTCTGCCGCAAATGGTCTGTCGCGGGGTCTCTTTGTCGCGGCGGGCGACCTGACGGCGAACTTTCTTCAAATGCTGTGTGCCGGGTTGGGGGTGGCGGCTTTGATCATGGCGTCGGCCACGGCGTTGACGGTGATCAAATGGCTCGGGGTGGCCTATCTTTTACATCTGGGCGTGACCAAGTTGCGGGCGAAACCGACCGAAACGCCAATGCTTGGCGGATCGCCAGCCCACGTCCATGCACGGTGGCTGCAAGGGTTCATAACATCTGCGGCCAACCCCAAGGCTGTTGTGTTTTTCGCGGCTCTTTTCCCCCAATTCGTGGATCCAGCCGCCGCCTTCTGGCCCCAGTTCGCAGTGTTGTCGGCCACATATCTTGTCATCGATGGCCTGTTTTTGACGGTTTATGGAGGATTGGCCGGATGGCTTGCCAAAAGATTTGCGGGCCGCAGCCACATATGGCTCGACCGCGCGGGCGGTGTCGTCATGATCGCGGCCGCCATTCTACTAAGTTTCAAATCGCTTCGGACCAGCTAGGTCACGAACAAGCACCGCGACAAACACGATACGGACCCCTCAATGCCCCTTCTCAAATCCTGGATCGACAGCGCCAACACGGCACACCATCCCTTTCCATTGAACAATCTGCCCTATGGCGTGTTTTCCGTTGGCGACGCCGAACCGCGGTGTGGCGTGGCAATTGGCGACATGATTCTGGATGTCACGGCAGCCGAGGAAACTGGCCTCATCCGACTGATGGATGACCGCTTGTTTGACATGCCGTTCTGGAACGACCTGATGGAACAAGGACCGGCCGTGTGGGCTGCGCTTCGCGCTCGCTTGTTGACCCTTTTGTCTGAAGGATCGGACCAACAGGCAAAGCTGGAAACGCTGCTTGTGCCGATGTCTGAAGCCACACTGCACATGCCGTTTGTGGTCAGCGAATACACCGATTTTTACGCGGGCAAGCACCACGCCGAAAACATCGGCACCATGTTTCGCGGTCCCGAAAATGCCTTGCCACCAAACTGGCTGCACATCCCAATCGGCTACAATGGCCGCGCAAGCACCTGTGTGGTCAGTGGCACGGATATCCGCAGACCTATGGGTCAAACCAAGGCAGCCGATGCCGCCTTGCCCAGCTTCGGGCCTTGCAAGCGGCTCGACATTGAATTGGAATTGGGGGCCGTTGTTGGCACCGGGTCGCAGATGGGCCAACCTGTCACCGTGGCCGAAGCGGATGCGATGATCTTTGGCTACGTTTTGCTGAACGACTGGTCCGCGCGCGACATCCAAGCATGGGAATACCAGCCGCTTGGCCCGTTTCAGGCCAAGGCCTTTGCCACATCGATCAGCCCTTGGATTGTCACCAAGGCCGCGTTGGAGCCGTTCCGCACGTCGACACCCACGCGGGATAAGTCCCTATTGCCGTATCTGCAGGAGCCAGGACCGATGCTCTATGATATCGACCTGGAAGTCTCGATGGCCCCCGCCGGTGAAACCGCGACCACCATTGCCCACACCAACTACAATGAGATGTACTATTCTTCGGCCCAGCAACTCGCCCACCATGCCTCGAGCGGGTGCGAGATGAACGCAGGCGACTTGTTGGGGTCAGGCACCATCTCGGGACCGGCGAAGGAAAACCGTGGGTCGCTCATCGAACTCACTTGGGGCGGCAAAGACCCGATCACACTTGCCAGTGGTGCGACCCGCACATTCGTCGAAGACGGTGACACGCTCACACTTACAGGCGCGGCCAAGGGCGATGGGTACACTATTGGCTTCGGAGACTGCACTGGTACGATCCTTCCCGCAACAG
>CAWUIW010000172.1:0-7436 GCA_963922515.1 uncultured Rhodobacterales bacterium
GCGTGGACGGTATGTCGGAAATGGGAATTGCTTGGCGCGTGGCTTTTCCACTGGGCATGCCCACTGTCATTGCCTTTTCGATCTTCTCGGTCACGGCGCATTGGAACGACCTGTTCTGGCCGTTGATCGCTACCACCGACCCGAACCTTGCCACGCCACCGCGCGGGATCCTGTTCTTTCGTGACGAAGAAAGTGGCGACGATATCGGTGCACTCATGGCCGGAGCCACACTGATTACAGCCCCTTTGGTGATCGGATTCTTGCTGGCGCAAAAGCGCTTCACGCAGGGCCTCGCGAACACCGGGCTTAAAGGATGAGGAAGAGCAGCAAGAATTCAAAGTCTTCCCAAAGCAAAACCCAAATTCACCCATCTACGGAGTACGAAATGAAACATATTCTCTTGTCAGCCGGCATTGCGCTGTCTGCATCCATGGCGATCGCCGAAACTGAAATCCGCGTTCACTATGCGATCCCAACAATCTGGGCTGACACCCAGGACAAACTGGCCGCTGCCTTTATGGAGGCAAACCCAGACATCAAGATTGTTATCGACGGCCCGGCTGAAGGCTATGCCGAAGGTGTACAACGTCTGCTTCGCGAGAATGTTGCTGGCACTGCACCGGATGTTGCCTACGTCGGTCTGAACCGCTGGCGCATTCTGGAGGATCGCGGTCTTGCGCAAACGCTGGATACTTTCTTGCCAGAAGATCCTGCAGCAGCTGGATATACACCAGCTTTGCTGTCGCTCGGACAATATGAAGGTGCCCAGCACGCCATGGCAACATCTGCCTCAACGATGGTTCTTTATGTAAACCCAGACCTGGTTGAGCAGGCCGGTGGGTCCATGGATGAGTTTCCCACGGACTTCGACGGCATCATCGAGCTTGCGGCAAAGATTGATGCACTTGGCGACAATATCGAAGGCGTTTGGATCGGCCGCCACGACTGGCGTTTCCAGTCCCTGCTGGGGTCTCACGGTGGTCGCCCACTGAGCGCAGATGAAACAGACATCACATTTGACAGCGAAGCAGGCATCACGGCTGCCGGTCTCTACAATCGCTTCACCACAGAGGGTGGCATGCCATCCTGGGGCCAGGACGATGCACGTCAGGCCTTTCCAGCCGGGACACTTGGAATGTTCTTTGAATCCTCATCTCTCTTGAAGCGGTTCGAAGAAGGTTCCGCTGGCAATTTCGAGATGGTCGTGAAAGGCACGCCTGTCGTTGCTGACGAGAATGTCTACTTCCCCACCGGCGGTTCTGCGATTGTTGTCCTCACAGACGACGAAGCAAAGCAAGCGGCAGCTTGGGAGTACGTTTCTTTCGTGACAGGTCCAGAGGGTCAGAAGATTATCGTTGAGAACACGGGCTATGCGCCTGCGAACAAAATCGTTCTTGATGATGAAAGCTATCTGGGCGCCTATTATGCAGCGAACCCGAATGCGATTGTTGGTCACACTCAGGTCGCGAACTATGCTGGTCCTTGGTACGCCTACCCAGGTGCTGAAGGTGTTGCAGTGACGGATCTGATCGGTGCGGCTCTTGTCGAGCTGGCCGAAGGGGCAGAGGTAGAAGCCACAGTGAACGAGCTGGCCGAAACCGTACGTCTACAGCTGGGGATGAACTAAGCAAACCGAACGTTGGCTGCCATCGTAGATCATACTCTGGCAGCCAACGCACAGCTGAGTTATGCACTTCTGAATGCTCTTGACGATCGAACTAGCGTTTGGAAACGCGACGAAAATATCAAGTGGCTTTTAATGTTCGGTCTGGGAACTTGTGCTACACCTCAACCACAAACGTGCTGCAGGTCCGAAGCAAAGCTGCAGCAGCGAAGGTCGAAAACCCTATGACCGCTCCGTCCGCGTCTAGATGGTCCCGCCTAGCCGCAGCGAAAGTGCGGTCTCGGTTCAAGCTAAATCGACGCCCATGAACGACCGAAATGACGATTTGTCCCGTGCGGCGGCACCAAGCTTGCCGCAAGTGCAAACGAATGCTGCGCCAGCAATAGCCGCGCGAGCACAAGGCCGCTTTGTCCGCTTATCGGACCCTGATACTGCTTGCAGCGAAGGTCAGGTTTGGCAAGCGAAGGTTTCCACCGGCGTCACTATATCTTGATTTTGTCGATCCTGAGGCCATTCTGCCCACCACAAAAAATCTTGTGCGCGGGCAGAATGCTCGGCAGCATGCTAACATGCTGCCAGTAAACATATTTTAGCCGTAGGTTTCTGTTAAGTCCAGAAAAAGGCTACGATTTAGTAAACGGGTGAGGTGTTTCACGTGGCTCTTTTTTCAGCGTGTTGGAGCTTAGTTGCCGATGGACTGCAAGTAAGCGATCACGTTGACGCGGTCGCTGTCCTTGGACAGGCCGGCAAAGCTCATCGACGTGCCCGGCATATAGCTGCTGGGCTTCAGAAGAAACGCGTTCAGCTCCTCCGGTGTCCAAACACCACCGTGGCTGGACATTGCGGATGAGTACCCAAACCCGTCGGCAGCTGCGATGTCGCGGCCGACCACGCCATACAGGTAAGGCCCGGTCCCGTTGGCACCCGCCTCAAGTTTGTGGCACGCGCTGCACTTACGAAACACGCCTTCGCCCTTGCTGGCGTCAGCCGCGGCGAACAGCTCGTCAAAGCTGACTTCGGGTTCATCATTCGCCGCGGTGTCTTCTTCGCCCGTTTCGATGATATACGCCTGTTCGCCATGGCCGTCGACGCTGTAGAGCACGCGAGCGGCCCAGCTGCCCAACAGGAAGATCAGCAGAGCGCCGCAAAGGCTCGCGGCAACTTTGGTGAAGGTCATGGTGTCTAGCATTGGTAGCAGGTCCATTTGATACGTTTGCGCGGTGGTGTACGGCTTCACTTAGGCAGAGGCAAGGTATAGACACCGCGACCAAACGCCCGATTAGGCAAGAAAATGGACTGCCCAAGACATGACCAATCGCATCGCATTTCAGGGGGAACTTGGCGCCTACAGCCATGAAGCCTGTCTCAAGGCTCGCCCGACCATGGAACCTTTGCCCTGCAGAACCTTTGAAGAAGCGGTCGAAGCTGTTCGCGACGGTGCGGCCGATCTTGCAATGCTGCCAGTGGAGAATTCCACATATGGCCGCGTCGCGGACATACACTCGCTTTTGCCGCAATCGGGGTTGCGCATCATCGATGAGGCGTTTGTCCGTGTTCACATCAGCTTGATGGCTAAGCCCGGCACGTCATTGAACGACATCAGCCACGTCCGCGCACATATGGTCCTGCTGCCACAGGCGTCCAAGTTCTTGAAGTCGCGCGGGATCACCACGGAAACGGCTGTCGACAGCGCCGGCGCTGCTGCGTCCCTGTCACAATCTGATGAAACAGGCGTTGGCGTCATGGCGAGCGCGGTAGCAGCCGAAATCTACGGCCTCGATGTACTCGCTCATCACATCGAGGACAATGATACCAACACCACACGCTTTTTGATCATGGCGCCCGCTGCCGATCTGCGCCGGCGTGGTGCACACGGCATGATCACAAGCTTTGTTTTTCAGGTGCGCAACATTCCCGCCGCACTTTACAAGGCGATGGGCGGTTTCGCTACGAACGGCATCAACATGACCAAGCTTGAAAGCTACATGGTCGACGGATCGTTCACTGCAACGCAATTCTATTCAGATATCGAAGGGCATCCCGATGACCCGGCCGTTCAACTGGCAATGGACGAACTGCGATACTTCACCACGAATGTCGAGATCCTTGGCGTCTACCCGGCAGATCCAGGGCGTTATTGACATTTGGTTAAGCGCGACGGCGATTTTGGTCTTCCAAAAATCGCGCAAAGTCGCCAATCCGCGATTTGAACCGTTGATCAAAGCTTGATTTTGCCAGTTTGAGCGACTGCAGGAACAAGCGAGCCGCCAGTGTATTGGGTCGCAAATCCAAAGAAATCACCAGCCGTGTCCGGCGTGGCGACAAGGCAACCAAATCCACCTCCGTCAACCCGTCTATACCCGACGATTCCGTTTGAAAGCGCATTGAGTTGGGCCGGTCATATTCGACAAGTTCGCCGCGCACATTCCGCTTCTTGCCCCGCAGATGCACCTTGGCCTGCCACTTGGCTCCCACGGCAGCGCGGCCCAGTGTGTCCAATCGTTCAACCTCGATCCCGCGACGAATGGCCGAGCGCTCAAAATTCTCAAACTCCGACAAAATGTCGAACAAGCGGTCCACCGGGGCTTCAATATCTTCTTTTGCCGAAAACTTCATTGATGTGCTGACTGTTCCGTTGTTTGGCTAATAGTTGTTCAAATCAGGGTGTCTGCAAGCCAGTTCTGCAAAAGAAAGTGGGCAATCGCCCCTTTCCGCGCCGGTCTGATGACAGGATGTTCACCCGCAAAGGCCAGCATCATATCGGACCGGGTCACCCAAATCGCATCTTCGATTTCGGCGGGATCGATCTTGATCTCGTCGCTGATCGCTTCGCCCTGACACCCGAACATGAGAGAGGCCGGAAACGGCCACGGCTGGCTTGCCAAGTAAGAGACCGCGCCGACAGATACACCAGCTTCCTCGAAAACCTCGCGGCGAACGGCCGCTTCAAGCGTTTCGCCAGGCTCCACAAATCCCGCCAGCAAAGAATACATGCCGGGCGGCCAACCCGGTGATCGTCCCATCAGGACACGGTCCGCCCGCGTGATCAGCATGATCACAACAGGGTCGGTGCGCGGAAAGTGCGACGCATGGCACGCAGGGCATTTGCGCTGCCAACCGCCCTGCCAAATTTCACTGGCCACGCCGCAGCGTGCACAAAATTTGTGCGTTTCGTGCCAGCCGATGATCGCTTTTGCCGTGGCGGCGAGCTCTGCGTCGCGGGCGTTGAGGCGGGTCATGATGTGCCGAAGCTCGCAAAACCCAGCGTCGCCAGGCAGATCGTGATGCGACTGCACACTTGGATCGAAGAACCTGCCAACGCTGGTCATATCTTGGTTTGCGGGTTCCCAGTGCGACACATCAAACGCAAAGGTCGGCGCGTCATCTTCGAGGCCGAGCAACAATGGGCGCAGTATAATCCCGCCGGGACCGTCGGCGATGATGGGATGAGACATGCCAAGCCGTACAACACCGTCTGCACCGCAAAGCACTTTGCCACGCCACAACAAGACACAGCGCGCTCGCTCATTTTTTTGCGCCTGCAAGAGCAGCTCAGGGTCGTCTCTCAGGTGCGCGGCACGATCCAGACCCGAGCCACCGAACGTCACCGTTTCCGCATGCTTCATGCTTTTTTGTCTGCCCCCACCCCGTTTCGCGCAGGATTTGCATGACACGCACCACCGATCAAGCCCGCGAAAGACGGTTTTCCAAATCGCTGGTCACGATTTGACATAGCGCAACACCAAAAATGTAATTTTCTGGCAGGTTCAGACAGTTCTATCAGTTTCATCCATAGGTTGTGACCCTAGGTACAGGGTAAACATATCAGGCAAACCAGAATTCGGTCTGCCTTTTCAATGAGGAACTCACTTTGTCCCAACACGGTCGACTTAGGTTGCTCGCAACCACGGATCTTCACATGGCCTTGCGCGGTTGGGACTATTATCGCGCATCGGAATGGGAAGGTCATGGATTGGCACGTTTGGCGCCTCTGCTGCGAGCGGCCCGCGAAGAAATTTTGCAGACCGGGGATTTGGCTCTGCTCTTTGACAATGGAGACGCTCAGCAAGGCACACCATTGGGTGAAACTGCTGTCACCATGTCAGAGCAGGACAACCATCCCCTGATGCTGTGTTTTGACAAGCTTGGCTACGACGCGATCGGCTTGGGGAATCACGACTTCAATTTTGGGCTGAACGCATTGAGTGACGCGCTGAGCCATGCCCCTTGCCCGGTGGTTTGCACAAACCTGGAATGGCATGTGCCCACCCCCCCGTCGGTCACAAAGTCAGTGGTGTTGAACAGATCGTTGCAAGGTCGCTCAATTCGCATCGGCGTGATGGGCTTCATACCACCGCAGACAGTATTGTGGGACAGTCACCTATTGTCGGGCAAAGCGACGGTGCCGGACATTGTAGACAGTGCGAAACGAGAAATCACATACCTACAGGACACCGGCTGCGACATCATAGTTGCGCTGGCGCATTCCGGGATCGGGTCGCAGGACCATGAACCGGGTATGGAAAACGCGCTTGGCCCCCTTTCTAAGATTGCAGGGCTGGACGCCATCATTGGCGGACACACGCATGAACCCTTTGCCGGACATCTGGGGGATGACCAAACCACAGCATCGGTCCCGCCCATCGCCTTGGCGGGCGCTTATGGCATGCAAGCCGGACAAATCGATCTGATGCTGGAACACACCGGGGCTCGGTGGCAGCCGACAGGGTCCGCAGTCAAACTGCTGACCCCGGCCGCGGACGCTCCTGAAGCCCGCGACGTGTTGGATGCCATCGAACCTTGGCATGCACGCACGGTTGCATTGATGGACACGCGAGTCGGGTCAACCCCGCAGCCGCTGCATAGTTATTTTTCCCTTTTCGGGCCAGACGCGGGTTTGGCCGCCGTGGCCGCGGCCCAAGCCGAAGCAGTCCGCGAGCAACTTGACGCGGATGTACCACTTCTTTCCGCCGTCGCACCCTGCAAATTTGGGGGCCGCAACGGGCCGACGTACTACACCGATGTACCGCGAGGACCGATCACCCTGCGCCACTTGGCCGATTTGCACATTTATCCAAACGAACTGCGTGCGCTGGAAATCAGCGGCGCGGTGCTTTTTGAATGGCTTGAAAAATCCGCCAGCTGCTACACGACAATTGCGCCAGAAGCCACGGGACAACCTTTGTTGGATCCGGCCTTTCCCAGCCACAACTTCGACGTGATTTTTGGCATCTCGTACAAAATCGACTTGCGCGCTGCTCCGCGCTACACTGACCTGGTTGCCGAGCCAATCTCTTCAAGTCGTCGGATCAGCGAAGTCCGATATCTGGATCAACCCGTACAAATTGGCGATCGCTTTATCGTTGTGACCAACAATTATCGCGCCAACGGAGGCGGCAACTTTCCCGGTTTGCCCCAGCAAAAAAAGCATCTCATACGTCCGCAAACTATATTGGACGCCCTGTCTGAATGGGTCCGCCGCCCGGACCACGCGCGCATGACCTATCCACAGCAGCCTTGGCGTTTCGCACCTATTCCTGGCTCAGAAGTCCTTGTACGAACGGGCCTTGGCGCGCGCGGATACTTGGGGCAACTGCCGCTGGACAAAGTCAAACGATGGACCGCTGAAGACGACTACCTGCACCTGTCATTGGCTTTGTAACAGTTGTATTGCAGTACGTTGCGAATCTACCGGGCGCTCTCTATATCAAGGATCGAGAGGTTGGCGCGGGCGAGCGCCTCGCCAACCCGGTCAGATCCGGAAGGAAGCAGCCGTAACGAGCCCCGCTTGGGTCGTTGTCCAGCCTCTCAC
>CAWUIW010000173.1:0-7310 GCA_963922515.1 uncultured Rhodobacterales bacterium
GCACAAAATGCCCGTCCATCACGTCAACATGCACCCAGTCTGCGCCTTGTGCCTCGATGGCCTGGCATTCGGCTCCGAAGTTGGCGAAGTCTGCCGACAAAATGGACGGAGCGATTTTGATTGAACGGTCAACGGGCATATTGCGGCCTCCGGCTGAGATGCACTGGCGGCGGATATATCGTGCCCCCGGTCCGGGCGGTAGGGCTTTCGTGCATCAGGCGATGGCTGGCAAACCCACGGCCGCGCGGCCCTCGTCGGTTTTCAGTGAAAAATCCGTTCCGGCGTAGTCTGCCCCGCCGGGGCCGAACAGATATGCAATGGCGCGCGCCACCCAGTCCGGGGGGATGTGAACCCCGGGGTCGAGCTGACTGACAGGATTGATGCCGGATGCCTTGATTTCCACCTGCATATCAGTCGCTACGGTGCCGGGGCTCAAGCCAACGACACGAACACCGTGATCGCCGTATTCTTTGTGTGCACAGCGCGTCAGTGACAGACCGGCAGCCTTGGTGGCGCAATAGTGGCTCCAACCTTCCAATGCTCCTGTTGCAGCGCCCGAGCTGATGTTCACGATTGTGCCCCCGTGGTCCTGCATCGCAGGGATTGCGGCGCGCAACCCGTGGTAGACGCCCTTGAGATTGATATCGACCACCATGTCCCAAGCATCGGGCTCGCTGTCAGCCAGCCGCGCAATGGGATCAATGACCCCGGCATTGTTGACCAAGCCGTCCAGTCGACCAAACCGCTCCAGCGCCAGCTCTACGGCCGCTTGTACGTCGTCGTAATTGGCTACGTCGCAGCTTGCCGCAATGGCGGAGCCACCGGCCGCAATGATGTCATCCGTGATCTTGTCGAGGGCGCCTTTTGATCGGGCGGCCAAGACAACATTGGCGCCCAAGGCCGCCAGGTGACGCGCGGCTGCTTCGCCAATACCTTTGCTCGCCCCGGTGATGAGCACTGTTTTCTGAGATACGGACATACAAGTTCCTTCGGATGGAGTTTGAATAGCTACCCATGTCTATTTAATGCAAAGTACGCCTGAAAGGTCCAAGTTTACATCATTTTCATGAGGAATTTGCAGGAATGGACATCGAAACCCTTCGAGCCGCTCTTGGTGTTGCGCAAATGGGAAGCTTCGCTGCGGTCGCGCGGAGCACTGGCTGCGACCCATCGCTTGTATCCCGACAGATATCAAACCTGGAAGCGCGCCTGAACACACGATTGTTCGAACGGTCCACGCGTCAGCTGAGAATCACGTCGGCCGGTCAACAGTTTCTGGATCGCGTCGGGCCCTTGGTCGAGGAGCTGGATGCAGCGCTTGAACAAGTGTCGCAAGACGCAACAGCGGTTGCAGGCCGGGTACGACTGACAACTTCGGTCGCCTTTGGTCAAGAGGTGCTGGTGCCCCTGCTCGCAGCGTTCAATGCGATGCACCCCAATATCAATCTTGATCTTCAACTGACCGATACCAGCCTTGATTTGATTGCCGACAACATTGACCTGGCCATTCGTTTGGGCGGTGCGCCTCGAGGGGATCTGATTGCGACCAAGCTTGTACCGACCCGGTACCGCGTGTGTGCAAGCCCGTCTTGGGCAAGAGAAATGCATACGGGCCCAAGCCCAACGTACCTGTCCAACGTGCAATGTCTACGGCAGGATCTGCCTGAGTTCGATCGGCAGTGGCGGTTTCGCGATCGCGCGGGGCGGATTACTCCGGTGGCCGTTACTGGGCCGTTCGTGATTTCCAGCCCGCTCGCGCTGCGGACCGCCGCAAAGGATGGTCTTGGCCCCGCCTTGCTTGCAGACTGGCTTGTTGACGCGGATGTGAAGTCCGGCGCCCTGATCGACCTCTTCCCGTCTCATGACGTAACGGCAACCGAATTCGAAACCGCAGCATGGCTCCAATTCCCTTCAAAACGGCTGCAACCCCTGCGAACGCGCGTCGTGATTGATTTTCTCAAGTCGCAACTGCGCAGCGCGGACACCGCGCCAAGCTAGGGTGTTACAAAAGTTTTAACTAAACGTCACATTTCGTTTGATCTCGGTCGATACCCCGCGCGTCGGGCAATGGGAGACACCGAGTGCTTCGGATAGAAAAACTGACCAAACGGTTCGGCAACAATGTTGCTGTGGATGCTGCAACACTCGACGTCGATAAGCCATGTATGTTGGGCATCATTGGTCGGTCCGGAGCGGGAAAATCCACTCTGCTGCGCATGCTCAATCGCCTGACAGATTCTTCGGACGGCAAGATTGTTTTCCAAGACAATGACGTCACTCATTTGACCGGCGCACAGAGGCGCGCATGGCAGTCCGACTGCGCGATGATCTTCCAGCAGTTCAATCTTGTCCCGCGCATGGACGTCGTCTCGAACGTACTGCACGGCACGTTGAACAAGCGGTCGACCTTTGCGACCATGTTCAACCTGTTTCCAACTGCGGACATTCACGCCGCAATCGACATTCTGGACCGTCTGGGTATCGCCGAACATGCCGCCAAGCGGGCAGAAGCGTTGTCGGGTGGTCAGCAACAACGCGTCGCCATTGCACGCGCCTTGATGCAAGACCCCAAAATCATTCTTGCCGACGAACCGATCGCATCCTTGGATCCAATGAATGCTCAGACCGTGATGGAGTCTCTGCGGCGGATCTACGAAGAAGACGGGCGCACGGTCATCTGCAACCTGCATACTCTGGATACGGCCCGCCGCTACTGCGACCGCGTGATAGGAATGCGCGATGGACGCATCGTGTTCGATGGCCTTCCGGAGCAGCTGACCACCGGCGTCGCGCGCGAAATCTATGGCGCCGACGAAAGCTTTTCCGAGGCCGCGACCTCGACCGAGATCGGCACGCTGGACCGCGTCCAGCGTGCCGAGATCATGGAGGCGAAAGCCACCCTCTGATCGTCCCGCTTCATCACCCCGGTCAGAAGGAGACGACCGGGTTACCAACCTGGAGATATCGAAGATGAAAAAAGCAATTGCTGCCCTTGTGGCAACCACGGCGCTGACAACAGCCGCCTTTGCGGACGGCCATGCGATCAGCGAGTTCCGTATCGGTCTGCTCGGTGGCGAAAACGCCCAAGACCGCCTGAACTCGAACGAGTGCCTGCGCGCGTACACGGAAGAAGCGCTGGGCGTTGAAACCAAGCTGTTTGCTCCTGCTGACTACGCCGGTGTGATCGAAGGCCTGGTTGGCGGCACGTTGGACATGGCGTGGTTGGGCGCGTCGTCCTACGCAGCGACGTATCTGCGCAACCCTGATGCGGTTGAGCCTGTGCTGGTGAAAATCAACCTGGACGGTTCGTATGGCTATCACTCGATCGGTTTTGCCCGTGCAGACAGCGGCATCACCAACCTAGACGAGATGGAAGGCAAAGTCTTCGGCTTTGGCGACCCTAACTCGACCTCTGGTTACCTGATCCCATCCATCGAAATCCCACAGTACAAAGACGGCGTGACCATGGAGTCGGGCGAGTACTTTGGCGAAGTGAAGTTCACCGGTGGGCATGAGCAAACCATCGTTGCTGTGAACAACGGCGACATTGACGGTGGCGTGACCTGGGCTGACGGCCAAGGCAACTGGGAAGACGGCTACAACTCGGGCGCCCTGCGCAAGGCGGTTGACGCGGGTCTTATCGACATGAACGACCTGGTTCAAATCTGGAAGTCGAAGCCAATCCCAGAGGGCCCGATTGTTCTGCGCAAGTCGCTGCCTGACGACGTCAAGGCGACCATGATCGCACTGGTCGACGGCATGTACGAAAAGGACCTCGACTGCACCTATTCGATCTCGGCTGGTGAGTCGCTGGGCTTCGACCCGATCACGCACGAAGCCTACGTTTCGGTGATCGAAGCACGTAAAGCGAAGTCGCAATAAGCGATAACACTCCGGAACGGGCTCCGCGCTTGCGGGGCCCGTTTCTTCATGGAATGGAGGTAGCAGATGGCAGACACGACAAGCGGTCCCATCCCATTGAGCGAGACGCATTCGTCCTACATGGCGATGGTGCACCAGCGTCGTTTGTATTCTGGTCTGACACTGCTGATTTTCGCGATATTGATGATCGCGGGCTTTAATACTGCGGCTTCCAGAAATGGTGGCAGTTTCTGGGGCGGCCTGCCCAACTTTTTCGATTATCCCTCGGAAGTTGTTCTGGAGGCGTGGGAAAAGATTGCCGAGCTGCCAGCCCACTTTGTTACATATTTTCCAGCACTCGTTGAAACGGTCAACATTGCGGCGGTGTCTACTTTGTCCGGCTGCTTTGCCGGGATTGTGCTGTCTTTGCTCGGCACACGAGGGCTGGCGCGATACCCTCGGCTGATCCCTGTTTTTCGGCGTTTAACGGACATCATGCGCGCGATCCCTGAAATTGTTGTCGCGCTGGTCCTGATTTTCATTCTGGGAGGCGGCCCTGTCCCGGCAATGATCGCGATTGCGATCCACACTGCTGGCGCCATGGGCAAACTGTTTTCAGAAGTGAATGAGAACGCCGATCTCAAACCTGTCGACGGATTGAAATCGGTGGGGGCCAACTGGTCTCAGCAAATGATGCTGGGCGTTGTCCCACAGGTGGCTCCAAACTGGCTGAGCTATGCGCTGCTGCGGTTCGAAATCAATATTCGCGCCTCTGCGATCCTTGGCTTCGTCGGGGCAGGTGGTTTGGGATACGAACTGAAGAATGCGATTTCTTGGGGTCAGGGGCGCTACGACGAAGCCGCGGCCATCTTTATCCTGCTGTTTGTAACGATCGTGTTCTTCGATCAGGTTTCCAGCCGCTACCGCGACTTGTTGGCCCACGGCCGCGTGGAAAAGGAATAACGCCATGGCGATGATCGAAACCACGGACGGGTCACACAAGGCGGCCATGGAAAAACTATTTCGCCGCAAGCAACTTGTCACGTTCGGCGCGCTTGCGGGCATCCTCGCCTACATGGTGTACATCTTTTTTGCGTTCGAAGTGCCAAGCCTGATCGCCCGGGCGAGCGGTGACAATGCGCGGGCTCTTATTTCAGACACTATCACGCACAAAGTGCACGTGACGCGCGACAACCGCAGCGCCGCGGTTTCAGTCGCGATCGAGGGTGAACGAAAGGGCCGCTATCCCGAAGGCGAAGCGCCGGACTGGGTCGAGCTTGGCGAGATTACCGTCATCGATTTGGGCGACGGTCACGTGGTCACTTACGGGCCAGAGCTGATCACCTATGATATCCCGGGCTACGGGTTGGTCGAAGCGACGCCGACGCGCCAAGGCATCCAGCAGGTGTTCCCTTCTGAGGAATTGCCGGACTGGATCAACGCATCGAAGAACCGCGTAGCCATTACGACTGATGCCGGGCGCCTTACAGTCACGCGTAACCGCACGGAAGTGTTTCGCTACTTCTACGGATGGGAACTGTTCTGGTTTACGTTGGACAGCCCGTATCACGGCAAGAGTTTTGGTGAATTGGCCGGTAGGGCGTTGTCCGGGGAAGCCTCAGACATTTTTGATGACTTCTGGAACAATCCAATGTGGCTGCACAGCCAAGTGGCGTGGGCCATTTTTGAAACGATCCTGATGGCCTTTCTCGGAACCATGGGAGCGGCCATTGTCGCTTTGCCCTTGGCCTTTCTGGCGGCGCGCAACTTTACACCAATCATGACCATTCGCTTTGCGGCGCGACGGTTCTTTGACTTTGTCCGCGGTGTGGATGCGCTGATCTGGACAATTATCCTGACGCGTGCCTTCGGTCTCGGTCCGCTGACAGGGGCATTGGCCATTCTCATCACAGACACGGGCTCGTTCGGTAAACTATTTTCCGAGGCCCTTGAAAATGTCGACAAGAAGCAGATCGAAGGCGTGACGTCCACGGGGGCCAAGCCGCTTCAGCGTTACAGGTTCGGGGTGATCCCGCAGATCACGCCTGTTTTGTTGAGCCAGGTTTTGTACTTCCTTGAATCCAACACGCGCAGTGCCACGATCATCGGGGCGATCACGGGTGGCGGTATTGGCTTGATGTTGACACAGGCCATCATCACGCAAAAAGACTGGGAAGAAGTCACGTACTACATCCTGTTGATCATCTTGATGGTGATCCTGATGGACTGGCTATCTGGTGTCCTGCGGCGCAAATTAATCAAAGGCGACGACGCTGGTCACTAGAATGGCGCAGACTCCCAAACTAACGGCGGACGCACCGCTTGTTCATGACGACTGCGTGGTTCATGGCTCGACCTTTGGCCGATTTGTCGAAATCGGTCACGGCAGCCGTGTGTCAGGTTCGCATGTTGGCGACTATTCCTACTGCGATCGCGTGTGCGACATCGCCAACGCGCAAATTGGCAAATTTTCGAATATCGCCAGCTTTGTGCGCATCGGAGCCACGGATCACCCATTGGACCGCGCATCGTTGCACCATTTCATGTACCGCTCGCACGACTATTGGCCCGATGCTGAACCGGATGCGGATTGGTTCGCCCATCGTGCCAGTCGTACCTGCGTCATTGGGCATGACACTTGGATTGGGCACAACGCGCAGATCAAGCCGGAGTTGACCATTGGGCATGGCGCAGTTGTTGCATCAGGTGCAGTGGTGACGAAAGATGTGCCGCCTTACACCATCGTTGCGGGCCTGCCAGCCAAACCCATCCGTCGGCGGCATGATGAGGCGACGGCGGACCGTTTGATGGCGCTGGCGTGGTGGGATTGGCAGCACGATCGCTTGCGGGATGCGCTGGACGATTTTCGAAAACTGGGGGCACACGCGTTCTTGGAAAAATACGCCTAATCGTCCTGAAGAGTCAGGGTGACGCGGTCACCTGCAAACCATGTGACACCGTATTCAACCGGTTGCTTGTTGAGCCCGACATTTATGCTGATGGTGCGCAGAATCGGGGCTCCTTCGGCAATCCGGAGATGCAAGGCTTGCGTTGGGGTTGCCAGTTTCGAGGTGATCCGGGTGGACACGCGGGTGAAGTCTGACACGCCGCATGATGCCAGCGCTTGGGTGACAGATGATGTTTCCGACAAGGCCGTCGCCAGTCCCGGCAAGCGATCGGCCGGAAACACGCTTTTGAATACGGCCACGGGCATGTCGTCGGCCAGCGACAGACCATCGTAGACCACGACGGGATCGCCTTGAGCCAGCATCAGTGCCTCTGCTTCCGGTTCGGCCGCGGCTTGGGTGGTCACGGATAGAATACGTTTGGCCGGTGTTTGACCTCCGGCCCGTACATTTTGGTGAAACCGCACACGCCGTCCGATTGGATAGTCTGTTGGACGAGACGCAACAAATACCCCCGCGCCCCGTCGCGGGTGCACCAGCCCG
>CAWUIW010000174.1:0-7245 GCA_963922515.1 uncultured Rhodobacterales bacterium
ATTCTCCGGATCCTGCCAAAAGCCGCACAAATCAGATCAGGCAGCGTTGTCTTCAACGGTCGCTCCGGCGCACAAGACCTTGTAAAGCTGAGTGACCGCCAGATGCGGCGCGTCCGCGGCAATGATATCTCGATGATCTTCCAAGAGCCGATGCGCTCGCTTTCGCCGCTTCACAAAATCGGGAACCAAGTCACCGAAGTTCTTTGGTTGCATGAGAACATTACTGACAAGGAAGCAAAGCAGCGCGTACTGGACAATTTCGAACGTGTCGGGTTTCCAGATCCTGAGCGTGCTTACAAGTCTTATCCGTTTGAGCTGTCGGGTGGCATGCGGCAACGCGCAATGATCGCCATGGCCATGGTGTCCAAGCCAGACCTGTTGATTGCTGACGAACCGACAACGGCACTGGACGTGACAACGCAAGCCCAAGTGCTGGGTTTGATGAAAGAGCTTCAGCAAGACACCGGCATGGCCATGATCCTGGTGACGCACGACTTGGGCGTCGTGGCGAACATGGCGGAAAAAGTTGTTGTCATGCACAAAGGCCGCGTGATGGAACGCGGCGATGCCGCCCCGTTGCTGGGGACCCCGGCGCATGCTTACACGCAGCAGCTGTTCAACGCGGCGCCATCTATCCCGGCGGCCCCCACGCCCACACCACCCCCTGCGCAGCAAGACTTGATCATGCAGATGCGGAATGTGGGAAAGACGTACAAACTGCGTGCCTCTACCCCCTGGCGCCCAGATATGCTGGTTCACGCATGTCGTGGCATCGATTTGAACCTGCCACGCGGAAAAACTCTGGCGATCGTCGGCGAAAGCGGGTCGGGCAAAACAACGGCGGCGCGCATCGCGCTCGGTGCAGAGGCTCCGGATGCGGGCGGCGAGGTGCTGTTCCGCGCGCATCCCGACAGCGCCCCAATAGCGGTGCATGACATGAACCGCGCAGCCCGGACCGAGTTTCAGAAAAAAGCTCAGATGGTGTTCCAGGACCCCTATTCGTCGTTAAGCCCGCGCATGCGGATTGCACAGGCGCTGACGGAGCCTCTGGAAATACACAAAATCGGCACACCGGCGGAACAGCGGGACAAAGCCGCCGAAATGCTGCGCCGAGTCGGCCTGAACCCGGACATGCTGCAGCGCTTCCCTCATGCGTTTTCGGGTGGCCAACGCCAGCGCTTGTCTATCGCTCGTGCGCTGACACTGGACCCGAGCTTGCTGGTTTGTGACGAACCGACCTCTGCTTTGGATGTTTCTGTCCAAGACCAAATCTTGAACCTGCTCGAAGATATTCGCGACCGCATGAAACTGTCCTACCTGTTCATTTCGCACGACTTGGCCGTCGTGGCGCGCATCGCCGACGATGTCGCTGTCATGCGTCAGGGTTTGGTTGTGGAACAAGCTCCGCCGGAAACGCTATTTTATAACCCGCGGCACCCCTACACCAAGGCGTTGATTGCCGCTCAACCGACACCAGACATAAACCGCCCGATCAATTTGAAACTGGTCGCGCAAGGTGCCGGTGCCCCCGATACTTGGCCGGAAGAGTTCCGCTTTTCCGACCAGTCTATTCCTGCTCTGACCCAATTGGATCCCGGCCACAAGGTACGCTGCCATGTTTAAGAATTTTCGTTCCAGAGGAATGATCCTAGCCGTGCTCGCTGCATGTGCTCTTGTCACACAGCCAGGCTCAGCAACTGAATTGCAAGAAAGCGCGTTTTGGAAAGCCGAAGTTGACACCGGCAGCCTTCCACCAGTCAACGAGCGCGTGCCAGTGCAACCGTTGGTCGTGGACATGACAGCCAAAGGGCGCGATATCGGCGTGGCCGGAGGAACGTTGCGCACAATGGTGTCGCGTTCCAAAGATATTCGTCAAATGGTGGTGTATGGGTATGCGCGTCTTGTGGGGTACGATGAAAACTATACGCTCGAGCCAGACATTCTTGCCGACTTCGAGAACATCGATAACAAGAAATTCATCCTGAAATTGCGCGAAGGCCACCGCTGGTCGGATGGAGCGCCGTTCACGTCTGAAGATTTTCGGTATTGGTGGGAGGATGTGGCCAACAACCCACGTTTGAGCCCAGCCGGACCTCCGGACTTTTTGCGCGCGGGCGGCCAAATGCCGGTTGTCACATTCCCAGATCCGCAAACGGTTGTTCTGGAATGGGACGTTCCGAACCCCAACTTTCTTCAGTCCCTCGCCCAAGCCCGGCCACCGTTTATCTATCGGCCCGCGCATTTTCTAAAGAAGTTTCACGAAGACTACGCCGATCCCGCCAAGCTGGCAGAAGAAGTAGATTACAACCGCGTGAATAGCTGGGCCGCGCTGCACAACAAGCTGGACAACATGTACAAGTTCGACAACCCGGACTTGCCCACATTGCAGCCATGGATCAATGCAACAGCGGGCAAGCGTATTCGCCACTTGTTCGTGCGCAATCCGTACTATCACAGGGTCGACACCAACGGTGTTCAGCTGCCCTATATTGACGTTGTCGAGATGTCGATTGTCGGCGGAGGTCTTGTCGCCGCGAAATCCAACGCAGGCGAGAGCGATCTGCAAGCGCGTGGCCTGGACTTTCGCGACATTGCCATTTTGCGCAAGGGCGAAGCTGACGGCAGCAACTACAAAACGTATCTGTGGGGCAACGGAACCGCGTCTCAAATCGCGATTTATCCCAACCTGAACTACGGCGATCCGGTTTGGCGGGATGCCCTGCGCGACGTTCGGGTCCGCCGGGCCCTGTCGCTCGCCATCGACCGCAAGGTGATCAATCAGGCCCTGTACTTCAAACTTGCCAAACCTGGCGCCATGGCCGTGCTGCCTGCCAGCCCGTTCTTCAAACAGGAATACCGTGATGCATGGGCTGCGCATGACGTCGGCCTAGCCAACACTTTGCTGGATGAGGCAGGCTTTACCGATTACAATCCGGCGGGCGTAAGGCTGCTTCCAGATGGCCGCCCAATGGAATTGATCATCGAGACGGCCGGCGAACGGCAAGAAGTTGAAAACGCGCTCCAAATCATCACCGACAACTGGGCGGAAATCGGTATCAAACTGGTCTTCCGCCCGCTGGATCGCGATATTCTGCGCAATCGTGTCTTTGCCGGTCAGTCGATGGCATCCGTTTGGTTCGGTTGGGACAACGGCCTGCCGCAAGCCTATACATCGCCCGCTTACCTCGCCCCGACCGATCAGGTCTTTTTGGCATGGCCGAAGTGGGGGCAGTATTACCAAACAAACGGTGATGTCGGCGAAGCACCCGATCTGCCAGAAGCGCAGCGCCTGATGGAACTGAAAACCGCGTGGGAACAAGCCACCTCAGACGAAGAACGGACCGCTGTTTGGGATGAAATGCTAGGCATTCATGCGGATCAGATTTATGGCATCGGGCTTTTGGCCGAAGCGCCACAGCCGATCGTTGTGAACAAGCGGCTGCGCAACGTACCCGAGCAAGGCATTTGGGCGTGGGACCCCGGCGCCCATTTTGGCGTGCACCGACCCGATGAGTTCTTTTTTGATCCCAACGGGGAAGGTTAATGGAAATTCTGCGCTACGCGGTTTACCGCTTCGGGACCATGGTGCTGACACTACTGGTGGTGTCAGTTCTGGTCTTTGCGATCATCAACTTGCCGCCCGGCGATTACTTGAGCAACCAGATCGCCGAATTGCAGGCAACGGGTCAGACAGCTGGCGTCGCAAAAGCAGAATTCCTGCGCGCGGAGTATGCGCTCGACCGGCCTCTTTGGGAACAATACATGATCTGGATGGGGTTCATGCCGGGGCCTCAGGGCTTCTCAGGAATGATCCAGGGAAATTTCGGTTGGTCGTTTGAGTTTGACCAACCCGTTGCACAGATCGTGGGAGACTCCTTGTGGTTGACCGTCATTGTCAACCTCGCGGCGGTCCTTTTTGTTTACGCCGTCGCCTTGCCTTTGGGCGTGCTGGCGGCGGCGCGGTCGCAGACATGGGTGGACTACACGGCAGCTTTTGCCGGCTATATCGGGCTGGCAACTCCCAACTTCTTGCTGGCCCTGATCCTGTTTTACTACGGCAACAAGTACTTCAACCTGCCGATCGGCGGGCTGATGGATCCGGTTTTCGAAGGTCAACCGCTTACTTGGGAAAAGACCAAATCCGTGCTGATACACTTGATTGTTCCAACCTTCGTGATCGGCACGTCGGGGGCCGCCGCGATGATGCAGCGTTTGCGGGCTAACATGCTGGATGAGTTGGGCAAACCATATGTCGAGACCGCGATCGCCAAGGGTATGAACCCATCGCGCATGCTGGCCAAGTATCCGTTGCGCGTGGCTTTTAACCCTTTTGTCGCCGATATCGGCAACCTGTTGCCGTCGATGGTATCGGGCTCTGTTCTGGTGTCTGTGGTTTTGGGCCTTGAAACCATCGGGCCGACCCTGCTGACGGCGCTCAAAACCCAAGACCTGTTCCTTTCCGGTTTCGTTCTGATGTTCGTCGCCTTGTTGACCTTGATGGGAACCATGATTTCCGATGTATTGCTGGTCTTGCTGGACCCGCGCATTCGCTACGAAGGGCGTGAGACATGACCAACCTACCTGACGGTCGCTATGTTGACGACGCACCCTACGATCCGGAAGCCAGTATTCAGCAGCTGGAGCGCAAGGACCTTGACGCACCAAATCTTGTCTTGGTCTGGCGCAAGTTTCGCAGCCACAAGCTGGGCCTGTTTTCCGGCCTGTTCCTGCTTTTCAGCTACTTGATGCTGCCGTTTGCCGGTTTCATTGCGCCCTATGGGCCCAACGAACGCTTTTCGGATAACCTGTTTTCCCCGCCTCAAGCCATTCGCCTGTTCCACGGGGGCGATTTCATGGGGCCCTTCGTGTACCCCATGACGTCTGAAGCCGATCTCGTCACCTTTCAATGGGTCTTCAAACCCGATCTGGACAATCCGCAAAGGCTGTCATTCTTCTGCGAAGGTAGCGAATACAAGCTGGCCGGATTGATCCCGTCCAAAACCCATCTGTTTTGCGCGCCCGAAGGCACCACCGTGTTTGTCTGGGGATCGGATCGGTTGGGGCGTGATGTGTTTTCTCGCATTTTCTACGGAGCGCAGCTGTCATTGACCGTTGGCCTGATCGGCATCACCGTTTCATTTGTTCTGGGGATCGGGTTCGGGTCAATCGCAGGCTATTTTGGCGGGAAAATCGACTGGGTGATCAACCGGATCATCGAAATCCTGCGGTCGCTGCCGGAGCTTCCGTTGTGGCTTGCCCTATCCGCTGCGGTGCCGTCGAACTGGAGTCCGGTCGCGGTGTTCTTCATAATATCGCTGATACTTGGGGTGCTCGACTGGCCAGGCTTGGCACGGGCGGTTCGCGCCAAGTTCCTGTCCCTTCGAGAAGAAGAATATGTCCGAGCTGCCGAGATGATGGGCGCCAGTTCGGGGCGCGTCATTCGCAAGCACTTGTTGCCCAACTTTACAAGCCACCTGATTGCCAGCGCCACGCTTTCCATCCCCGCCATGATTCTTGGAGAAACGGCGCTGTCATTCCTGGGGCTGGGGCTTAGGGCGCCCGCAGTGAGTTGGGGTGTAATGCTGAACGATGCGCAGAACCTGGCCTCGATCGAAATCTACCCATGGACAGCGATTCCGATGCTTCCGATCATCGTCGTTGTGCTGGCGTTTAACTTCTTGGGAGACGGTCTGCGCGACTCGTTTGACCCTTACAGCTGATAGGCGCGCCCGACACGGTCGGGCGCGCGGACATTCGTCTTATGGCAGAGTTGGCGCAATCAGGAACAATGCCTGAATGGCCTGACCCGGCTCAGCGCCGGGCAGTGCCTCTCTGAAGTTCCGTTCCATCGCGCCGGTGTCATAAAGTCGTGAAATCGCGCGGTCTACCAAAAGGCGGAAATCATCATCGCCGCGGGCCAGTGCCAGACCGTGTTTTTCAATCGTGAGCAATCGGTCCATAACTTGGAAATCCTGCGCCGAATTGATGCCGAGGTTGAGGTACAAAAGGATGGACTGATCCGCGAAATAGGCGGCAATGTCGCCATCCTGCATCGCTTCCATACCTTTGATATGAGAGTCGTAAGTCACGACTTCTGCCGTAACGGACGTGGACGCGAGCGTATTGGCCAGCGCGCCTTCCGTTGTCGTGCCATTGCGCACGCCTAGGCTTTTGCCCTCAAAATCGGAAAAACTTGAAATCGATCCGGGCGGCAGCATCACAGCGGTCCCGTCAACATAGGTAGGGATCGAAAAGTCCACCAACTCGCGGCGTTCCAGAGTTATCGTAGCGGCACCGCACAAGATATCCACTTCGCCGCTGGCAACTTTTTCGAAGCGGTTTTCTGCGGTCACCGGGATCAACTCGATCTCGAGCTCTTCGATCTTGAGTTCGTTCACGATGAACTGGGCAACCTGACCGCAAACCAAAAGCGAGTAGCCCGCGGGTGCGCCGGTGCCATCGAGGTAAGACAGCGGGGGCGCATCGGTTCGAAAGCCCATGTTAAGCTTGTTGGTCTCCTGCATTCTCTCGATTGTTTGCGCACCGACAGGCAGCGCACAGGCCGCCAGAATGGCCGCGGCCAAAGCTGTTTTGATCATGGGGCTCTTCCTCGGGGTTGTGGTTGAACGCACCCTAGCGGTCTCATCGATCACAGCCAACCATCGAGTGACAAGGCGCTGCTCTACCGGTCGTCGCCGCCATCCATCATCTCGTCCAGCAGGTCCTCATCGACCGCCGCTTGCACTGCACCGGCTACGGCTTCTTTTTGCTTATGCGTAAGATTGTCAGTCTGTTCATCCGCCAAACGGACGGTCACCTCGCGGTGCGCAAACTTGACACCTTCCCGCTCAAACAGTTGGCGGATCTCTTCATACACCTTTTTCCGCACCAACCATTGATCGCCCGGTTTGGTCATGAACTTCACGCGAATGATCATGGCGCTGTCCTGCATCTCGATCACACCTTGTGACTTGAGAGGCTGAATGAAGTTCTCGCCGATAACAGGGTCCTTCAAAAGATCTTTGCCCAGGTTCTTGATCAGCTTGCGGACTTTTTCGACATCGGTGTCATAGGTCACGCGCAACGGCAGCTTCATGATGACCCAGTCGCGGGAATAGTTGGTCAGAACCTGAATCTCGCCGAAGGGCACGGTTTGCAGAGCCCCAAGGTGGTGACGGAGTTGCATCGAACGAACCGAAATCTTTTCGACCGTTCCTTTGACAGATCCAAGATCTATGTACTCGC
>CAWUIW010000175.1:0-7059 GCA_963922515.1 uncultured Rhodobacterales bacterium
ACCTTTGGTGTAGCCGCCTTCAACACCGTCCAGCATTTCGTTCTTGATGCGAATGTTGGCGAACGTGCCGCGCATCATGATCTCGTGGTTGCCGCGGCGCGAGCCGTAAGAGTTGAATTCGCGCGGACTGACCTGCCGGTCCGTCAGGTACTGACCGGCGGGCGTGGTGTCTTTGAACGACCCGGCGGGCGAAATGTGGTCCGTCGTAATCATGTCGCCCAGAAGCGCCAGAACACGGGCGTCTTCGATGTTGGTGATCACACCGGGCTCCGGCGACATGCCTTGGAAGTAAGGCGGGTTCTGGACATAGGTCGAGGTTGGCGGCCAATCATAGGTTTTCTGGTCGGTGGTTTCTACGCCTTGCCACTTCTCGTCGCCTTTGAAGACGTCCGCATACTTTTCGATGAACGCCTCGCGGGTGACGGTTTCCTCGACCAGTTCGGCGACTTCCTGGCTTGTAGGCCAGATGTCTTTCAAGAAGACATCGTTGCCGTCGCTGTCGGTGCCCAGCGGCTCGGTCGTCAGGTCGATGTCCAGTGTGCCGGCCAGCGCATAGGCCACCACAAGCGGCGGAGAGGCGAGGTAGTTGGCCCGTACATCAGGGCTGATCCGTCCCTCGAAGTTGCGGTTGCCGGACAGAACCGACGTGGCCACAAGGTCGCCTTCGGCAATCGCGTCACTCAGCTCTTTCTGGATCGGGCCAGAGTTCCCGATGCAGGTCGTACAGCCATAACCCACGAGATTGAAGCCGATCTTGTCCAGGTCTTCCTGCAAGCCGGCGGCTTCTAGATACGCGCTCACAACCTGTGAGCCTGGCGCAAGCGAGGTTTTGACCCACGGTTTGCGGTTCAGACCCAGGGCCGCGGCTTTGCGCGCGACCAGGCCTGCGCCGATCATCACATAAGGGTTCGACGTGTTGGTGCAGGATGTGATCGAGGCGATCACGACCTTGCCGCTTTCCATTGTGTAGTCTTCACCCGCAACGGCCACCTCTTTGCCCATCGGGCGCTTGAAGGTCTCTTCCATTTCCTTGGTGAAAGCCGCCTTGGCGTTGTCGAGTGCCACATAGTCCTGCGGACGCTTGGGTCCGGAAATGGCAGGTACAATGGTGCCCATGTCGAGATGCAGCGTGTCGGTGTAAACCGGGGAATAATCGTCGCCGCGCCAGAAGCCGTTTTCCTTGGCATAGGCTTCGACCAGCGCGATGCGGTCCTCATCCCGCCCAGTGTTGCGCAGGTAGCGCAGGGTTTCGTCGTCGATCGGGAAAAAGCCGCAAGTGGCGCCGTATTCGGGTGCCATATTTGCAATGGTCGCGCGGTCGGCCAGCGGCAGGCGGTTCAGGCCTTCGCCGTAGAACTCGACGAATTTGCCAACCACACCCTTGGCGCGCAGCATTTCCACGACTTTCAGAACAAGGTCGGTGCCAGTGGTGCCTTCGACCATCGAGCCGGTCAGCTCAAAGCCAATGACCTCGGGGATCAGCATCGAAATCGGTTGTCCCAGCATCGCGGCTTCGGCCTCGATGCCACCAACACCCCAGCCCAGAACAGCCGCGCCATTGACCATTGTGGTGTGGCTGTCGGTGCCCACCAGAGTATCGGGGTAGGCAACCATCTCACCGGCCTGATCTGTGTCGGTCCAGACAGTCTGGGCCAGGTATTCCAGGTTCACCTGGTGGCAGATACCGGTGCCGGGGGGCACAACGCGGAAATTGTTGAACGCGGATTGGCCCCACTTGAGGAAGGTATAACGCTCCATGTTGCGTTCATACTCGCGGTCCACGTTCATCTGGAACGCCCGCGGGTTGCCAAACTCATCGATCATGACGGAGTGGTCGATCACAAGGTCGACCGGGTTCAGCGGATTGATCTTTTCAGGATCGCCGCCCAGCGCGACCAGACCGTCGCGCATCGCGGCAAGGTCAACCACCGCTGGAACCCCGGTGAAATCCTGCATCAGAACGCGGGCTGGGCGGTAGGCGATCTCGCGCGGGTTCTTGCCGCCATTGGCGCCCCACTCGGCAAACGCCTTGATATCGTCCACCTCGACGGTCTTGCCGTCTTCGAACCGCAGCATGTTTTCCAAGACCACCTTCAAGGCAGCCGGCAGCTTTGAAAAATCACCCAAGCCGGCCTCTTGCGCGGCGGGGATCGAGTAGTAGGAAATGGTGGTGCCGTTGACGGTGAGCGTTTTGCGCGTCTTGGCAGTGTCCTGTCCGACGGTGATGGGCATCAGGTGGCCTCCCTCTCAGTATAGATGAAACTGGGACTTCGCTGCAGCGTATCTGCACCGTCTGGATGCGCTAATCAATGGCACAATCGCTACCTGCGTCATTTTTGTATACCATTGCACACAATTTTGGACTGAGGTCGAAGATCACTTGCTCTCGCAAAACCTTGATTGGTTATTTCAGGGTCAGGGAACTAAACCCAATGCACCAGATACAGGAATGTCCGCCCGATGAGTTTTTCCCGCCTTGCACTGGCCGCGTTGTTCAGCATGTTGCCTGCGTTCGCCATTGCGCAATCCAACCCTGTTGTCGTCGAGCTGTACACTTCGCAAGGGTGCTCGTCCTGTCCGCCAGCCGACGGACTGATGCATGATCTTGCGAAACGGGACGACGTGATCGCATTGGCGCTGCATGTCGATTACTGGGATTACATTGGTTGGAAAGACCAGTTTGCCAGCCCGGAGCACACCGCGCGCCAAAAAGCCTACGCGTTCGAAGCCGGGCGGCGCATGATTTATACACCGCAGATGATCGTGAATGGCCAAGACGATGTGGTCGGTGCCCGGTCGATGCAATTGGCCGAGCTCATCATGACCCACAGTGCGCGCCCCTTGCAGGTTGACCTGAACGCCGCGCGCAGCAATGGGGTGGTGACCGTAAAGGCCTCACCAATTGGCGGACTTGGATCTGGCACGCTGGATATTCACCTTGTCCGGTTTATGCCGGAACGCACGGTGAAGATCACGCGGGGCGAAAACGCAGGCAAAACGCTCAGCTATGCGAACATCGTCGAAAGCTGGCAAGTGATCGGGCAGTGGAACGGCCGCGCGCCGATAGAAATCGATGCCAACCTGACGGACGGGGATCCTGCTGCAATCCTTGTGCAGCACCAAGGGCCCGGGGCCATCGTCGCCGCATTGAAACTGGACTAAACCGCGTCCAGTTTGTCGGGCTCCAGCGCATCGGGCTGAATGCCCAAAGCGCCCCACGGCTTCCACCGGCGGTGGATCCAGAACCATTGATCCATATGTGCGCGGACCATGTCTTCGAGGTTGTCATTCATGGCCTGCGTCATGTCTTCGGGTGTGCCATGCGGAATGGGCGCGTGGACCTCGATTTCGAAATCAAGGCCGTTTGATTGGCGGATGGCATATATGGGGATGACCAGGCAATCATACTTCAGTGCCAGTTCGGCGGTCACCAAGGATGTCACCGCCGGTTGGCCAAAATAGGTCAGCTCTGCGCCGGCATGGGCATGCAGATCATTGAGAATCCCCAGCACGCCGCCGGCCCGCAAGTGTCGGACCAGATCCATCATGCCGCGCCGACCTTGTTCAAAAATCGGCTCGCCAAAGCTTGCCATGGCCTGCGTGTAGTAATCGTTGAAATACGGATTGGCCATGCGCCGGTAAAGCGCGCCAAGCTCGTATCCCATCTCGATCAGGCGGACGCGAATGGCAAGGTAATTTCCGAAATGTGACGCCAGCAAGATAACAGGGCGGCCGTCTGCTCGCGCCGCTTCGAAAGCAGCCAGCCCGGGGCCAGAGATGGGCGCCGTTCTGGCCCGGGCGACAAAGGCGTCTCCGCAAAAGTGTTCGATCACGGTGCGGCCAGAATTGTTGGGCACGGCCCGCACCAGCCGATCGACTTCTGCCTTGGGTAAATCCGGGCGCGCAAGGCGCAGATTTGTGCGAATGCGCTTGGGATACCGGGCCAGCGGCGCCAACACCCTGGCAGAAAACCAACCCATGAAAGCCAACCTGCTGCGGTACGGCAACAAAAGGATCGTGCCAATCAACCCCCGCAGCACAAGGTTGCTTCCGAAATAGGCGATGCGGGCACCGCGCGACAGTTTTGACTTTTCGAGCGGCATCTGGCCTGTGATCACTTGGCATAGGTTTCGCGGTGCCAGACATAAAGGCCGGCCAGTGCAATCACAAGCGCGCCGGAAATGGTCCAGATGTCCGGGTATTCCCCGAAAAAGAAAAGCCCCCATACCGTTGCAAAAATCAACCCGGTGTACGCGTATGGCGCCAACATCGCGGCTTCCCCAAGCGTGAAGGCGCGGATCAGGCACAATTGGCCCAACGTCCCAAGCGCGGCGGTCAATCCCATCAGGACAAGCGCAGTTGTATCTGGCGTTTGCCAATAGAACGGCACGATGAGGCTGAGCAGAACCGTCCCGACAAGCCCGGTGTAGAAAAGCGACGTCCAGATGTCTTCATGTGCGCCCACGCGCCGGGTCAGCAAGGCATAGGTGGAATACCAAACCGCCGCAATCAGTGGTAAAAGGGCGGCGGCTTGAAACACGCCGCTGCCGGGACGGATGATGATCGCGGCGCCCACAAGCGCCGTGACAATGCCGATGACCCGGCGCGGACCCAAGGTTTCGCCCAGAAACAAGGCGGCCCCCAACGTGATCAGAACGGGGTTGATGGACATCAGCGCAGCGGCCTCGGCCAAGGGGATAAGGCTGAGGCCGCCAAAGAAAAAGGCCGTGGCCAGCATCAAGGAAACCGACCGAAGTACCTGCACTGTCAGATGGTGTGTCCGCACGACCGAGCGCAGCCGTGGCAGCACCAGCAAAAACACCACGAGCATTTGACCGGAATATCGCGCCCAAATCGCCGGGACGATTCCGACGCGCGGCGTCAGCGCCTTAACGGTGGCATCCATCATAGAAAAAAACAGGATCGCGCCGATCATGAACAAAATCGCCTGACCGGCGTTGCGGGTCGTCATGGTTGGCGTCCTGAAGGGCGAAAGGCACGGCACATGACCCGATCTATGCAGGTGGGCGGCGGGTTGTCCACCGCCCCAGTAAGAGCCGTCAGTAGTTGTAGGTCAGCCCGGTTTTGATCGCCTCGCGCAGCGAAGCTTCGGCCCATGTGCCCGTGCCACCACGTGCCTTGATTTCGCGCCATTGCGCCAGTGCCGCGTCGGTTTTGCCGGCTTCAACAAATCCCTGGCCCATGTACGAGCGAGCAAGGATGTTGTCCGGGTTGGCATCAATCGCGTCCTGATAGAACGCGTTGGCCAGCTCCAGGTTGCCCAGTTTGCGGTGGGTGAACCCCCAATACGTCAGCACGCGGTCATCCGACTGATCCATCTGGCTCAGCACGATCTGCGCTTCGTCATAACGGCCTGCATAGGCCAGTTCGCGCACGGCGTTGTATTGCACATCCGGTGCCAGCGAAGAGCTCTGGTCAGGACGCACGCATTTTTTGATGCTGGCATCCCAAACTCCGTTCACCTTTTGCGAGTAACGAACGTAGGATTTACGCTCTTTGTCCCACTGACGTTCGGAAAAGCAATCTTGAGTGGTTTCCGTGGCTTTTGGCGCGTTGAATTTGGTTCCAGTGCCGCTGCTTTCACCAGCGGCAAAGGCCATGCTCGGCGCGCAGGCGGCGAGGATCATGAGAAAACGCATCTGTAACTCCCGTTTCGGATCAATGACTACGCTTGTAAGTAGCCCACTTGGGCCGAAAGGTTCACCGAGCGTGACGTTTTTTTGCTGTCACGTCTCGGTGAAGGAAATGTCAGCTGCTGGCGACAGGAACGCAGGCTTGTTTGTCAGCGTCCCAAGACATGCCCGCCACGCAGGATTGCGCTTGCTGCTTGTAGTGGCCCCAGTTGCATTCGGCCATTGCAACAGCCGGGAGGGTCGTGAGGGCCAGTGCGGCCAGAACGGTCTTCATGGTCATCGTGCTCTCCTTGTTATCGTAACAGAAGACTAGCGCGATTGGCGGCTGTCTCAAAGACTTTTGCGCAGGCTGCCGTGTCCGGGTCCGCCGAGCGCGCGACCACAATCGAAGCGCAGCAAGCGTGGCCAGAGCATATTGGTTCTTTTAGTCCTGTTCATCCTGTCTCGCCGAACCGCATCCGGGCCACCCGGCGCAAAACCTTGAAGCGCAGCTTTTGCCAGAATGTGTAATCGTCGGGGTAGTGATGCAGGCTGGCCGGCAAGACCTGCAGCCTTTTGGGCCCAAGGTTCAGACCGTGCCAGGTCAGTTTGACTGGCCCTGTTGTCAGCACCTCTCCATTAAATCCTGAAAAGACATAGCTGACATCGTCTTCACGGCGCAGCGCGTCGAGGGTCGGGCGGGCATCGCCCAGAACGGCATCGGCATAAGCGGTATCGACGAAAAAGAGGTTGCATGCGGTGGCGGCGACCAGGACGTGGCCTTTCTGGTCTGCCAAGTTGCACAAGGCACGGGGGCCGTTGCCGTGTTTGACCGAGAAATCCCCAGGTTGGATGTACGGCACACAATTGGGAATCGTCGGGTTGAATTCGATGCACACGACCTTGGGTCGATACGCTGTCAGCGAGTTCCAGATGTGCCAGTCACATCCGTCGATATCGATTGACAGGAAGTCAAAATTCTGCGGGATCGGCGTTTCTGCCAAGATGGTATCCAGCCGCCCGTCGCCGTCCAAAGAAACCCACCGATGGAACTTTAAGACGCGCTCTTCTGGAAGGTTGCGCTTCAGCGTATCAAAGCGGGCGGCGTCGCCTTCGACCAGGACGGCTGCATAGTCCTGTTCCCGGATCAGACGGCAGGTGTTGGACAGGTTTACGCCGTCTCATGCGCCGAATTCGACACACCATTGATCCAGCGCTGCTGCCCCCGATATCCGGACCAAGCATTCCGCGATCACGCCGTCTTCGCCGAATTGCGAGTACGTGTTGCTTTCGAATTCTATAAGCGGGCGTGGGATATCTGCGTTCATGTCCTGTGCCTGTCGCCTTCCAGTCAAACACCCCTAACTAGCGCCCTTTAAAAACGCAACTCTGCCTTGTGACGATCTTTGGATCCGTTAGGCCGACC
>CAWUIW010000176.1:0-6990 GCA_963922515.1 uncultured Rhodobacterales bacterium
GGCGACGCCGACGCGATACGCCAATGCGACCTGATCCCGATGTTAAACTCGGTCGATCAAATGCTGCGCCATGTCGAAAGCCTGCCAAGCCAGTCATTTGGATTGCAGCTGGACACTGGTATGAACCGTTTGGGCATTGAATCCAGCGAATGGGCCGCGCTGCGCGAGATTGCGTTGCGCCAGATGCCGGTGCTGATCATGTCGCATCTGGCATGCGCCGATGAACCGGATCATCCAATGAACCTGCAGCAGCTGCATACGTTTTCGCAAATGACCGCCGGTCTGGCGGCGCCGCGGTCGTTGGCCGCGACAGGCGGTTTGCTGCTGGGGCGCGACTACCACTTTGATCTGACCCGGCCGGGCATCGGCACGTATGGCGGGTTGCCGTTCGAGGCTGCTGAGCCGGTCGTGTCTCTCGACCTGCCGATCATTCAGACGCGGATTGTCGAGGCCGGTGAAACCGTAGGCTACGGCAACACATGGACGGCCCGTGCCACGACATCGGTGGCAACCGTTTCAGCGGGCTATGCAGACGGGCTCATCCGGGCGATGGGACCTCAGGCGTATCTCAGCTATGCTGGCCATGCCTGCCCGGTTGTCGGGCGCGTTTCGATGGATCTGATCACTGTGGATATCACAGGCTTGCCAGAAGAGCCCCCGTATCTCAGCATTCTGGGTGCCGAGCAGTCAGTCGACGATGTGGCAGACGCGGCCGGCACCATCGGCTATGAAATCCTGACATCGCTGGGGCCACGTTACAGCCGGACATACCTCGAATGAACTTACTGGACGCGCTAGGTTCGCTTGGCCGCGCTTTTTTGGGTTTCGTTGCGGCCGTAGGCCGGATGACCCTGTTTGCGCTGGATGCGCTCAGCCATGTTTTTCGCCCGCCGTTTTACCCGCGTGAGTTTGCAAACGCCCTCTTGAACGTTGGGTGGTTGTCTTTGCCTGTTGTCGGGCTGACGGCCATTTTTACCGGTGGCGCGTTGGCGCTACAGATCTACGCGGGCGGCGCGCGGTTCAACGCTGAAGCCGTGGTGCCGCAAATCGTAGCCATCGGCATGGTCCGAGAACTTGGCCCCGTTCTGGTTGGACTGATGATCGCGGCGCGCGTCACCTCGTCCATCGCAGCTGAAATCGCGACCATGAAAGTCACCGAGCAAATTGATGCGCTGGTCACATTATCAACCCATCCGATGAAGTATTTGACCGCGCCCCGCGTTTTGGCTGCTCTGATCTGTGTTCCTTTGCTCGTAGGAGTTGGCGACGTCATTGGCATTGCCGGTGGGTATCTGGTCGCGGTTCAGTCCCTTGGCTTCAACGCTTCCGCCTACCTGCAAAACACGGTCGATTTCTTGGAGTTGCGGGATATCGTGTCCAGCCTTGTAAAGGGCGCAGCCTTTGGTCTGATCGCCGCGCTGATGGGCTGTTACTATGGCATGAACTCGGGGCGCGGGGCACAGGGCGTAGGCCGCGCCACCAAGGCCAGCGTCGAAGCCGCTGCCGTATTGATCCTTGCGGCCAACTTCGCGCTGACAGGGGTGTTCTTTTCGTTATGATCGAGTTGCAAGACATTCATAAGGCCTTTGGCAAGAACCGCGTGCTGCGGGGTGTCACGCTCAACGTGGACAAAGGCCGGTCGATGGTGATCATTGGCGGATCCGGAACCGGAAAATCCGTGGCCCTGAAATGCATCCTGGGCCTTGTCACTCCGGACAGTGGCAGCATCCGGATCGATGACAAGCCAGCGCAACACGGTGACCGGGATGCGTTTTTGGCCCGGTTCGGCATGCTCTTTCAAGGAGCGGCGCTGTTCGATTCTCTGCCTGTTTGGCAGAACGTGGCCTTTCGCTTGCTGCGCGGGTCGCTCAAACGCCCACAAGCAGAAGCGCGCGAGATTGCAGTTGAGAAACTCCGTCGGGTTGGGCTCACACCAGAGGTTGCAGACCGGTTCCCCGCCGAACTGTCCGGCGGGATGCAAAAGCGCGTTGGCCTCGCCCGGGCGATCGCTGCGGAGCCCGAGATTATATTTTTTGACGAACCTACCACCGGGCTTGACCCCATCATGGCGGGGGTGATCAACGACCTGATCCGCGAAATCGTCGAGGAGATGGGCGCAACAGCGATGACCATCACGCACGACATGACCTCGGTTCGGGCCATCGCTGACCATGTCGCGATGCTGCATGACGGTGTGATCCAGTGGACTGGTCCTGTCAGCGACCTCGATCATGTGGACGACCCCTATGTTGCCCAGTTCATCCACGGACGCGCCGAAGGCCCGATCGAGGCGGTGCGGTGATCTTGCGCGGTCTGACGTTTGCGCTGCTGCTGCTCTACCCGATTTCCTGGTTTGCCCCATTGCTGCGCGCGGGGCTGTTGCCCCTGTTTGGACTCGAGGAGATTTCGGTCATCACCGGTCTTGTCTCACTTTGGAAAACCGATGTGGTCCTGGCGCTTGTCGTTCTGCTGTTCGCGTTGATCGCGCCCACCGTCAAAACCGTATGGCTGATGGCCTTGCAATGGGGCTGGGCCAGACCCCGCTATATGAACATCTTGAGCGCTTTATCAAAGCTGGCGATGGCCGATGTGTTCCTGATCGCACTGTACATAACGGTTGTGAAAGGCATTGGCATCGGCACCGTTGAAGTGGCCTGGGGTCTGTACCTGTTCACAGGCTGTGTTATCGGCACATTCGCCCTTGGGCATTGGACGATCGCGGCCGCGCACAAGCAATGACCCTTTGACGGAGTGCCCGCGCTGGTGCAGTAGGAACGGCATGGCGAAAACAAAATCCTTCAGTTGCTCTGCCTGTGGCGCGTCGTTTTCGAAATGGTCTGGTCGTTGCGAAGCCTGCGGCGAATGGAACACAATCTCTGAAGATGCTGGCTTGTCGCGCGGACCGGCCGGCAAATCGCTCGGACAGATGCGAGGAACGGCGATTCCGTTGACCGACCTTGCCACGCAGGAAACGCCGCCGCCTCGCACGCGCAGTCAGATGGCCGAATTGGACCGGGTGTTGGGTGGTGGCCTGGTTCCCGCGTCGGCGACGTTGGTGGGGGGCGACCCCGGGATTGGAAAGTCGACGCTTTTGCTGCAAGCTGCGGCGCGCTTTGCTTCGGCCGGCTTGAAAACGGTGTATATCTCCGGCGAAGAGGCCAGCGCGCAGGTGCGGATGCGGGCGCAACGCCTTGGCTTGGCTGACAGTCCGGTGCGGCTTGGGGCCGAAACCAGCTTGCGGGATGTGTTGACCACGCTGGAGGCGGAAGCGCCACAGCTGGCGATCATCGATTCCATCCAAACCATGTGGGCTGACAATGTTGACAGTGCGCCGGGCAGCGTCAGCCAGGTGCGCGCGGCAGCGCACGAATTGACAACTTTTGCAAAACGAAGTGGCGTTTCGGTCATTTTAGTTGGCCATGTCACCAAGGAAGGCCAGATCGCCGGGCCGCGCGTGGTCGAGCACATGGTGGACACGGTGCTGTATTTTGAAGGCGAACGGGGGCACCAATTCCGGATTTTGCGCGCCGTGAAGAACCGCTTCGGTCCGGCTGACGAAATCGGCGTCTTTGAAATGACGGGCGCGGGTCTGGCCGAGGTCGGCAACCCGTCTGCTCTGTTTTTGTCAGAGCGCGGCGCGCCCAGCCCCGGGTCCGTTGTATTCGCCGGCATTGAAGGCACACGCCCGGTACTGGTCGAATTGCAGGCACTGGTGGCACCGTCGCCTCATTCGCAGCCGCGCCGCACGGTTGTTGGGTGGGACGGCGGACGGCTGGCCATGATCCTTGCCGTTTTGGAAGCCCGCGTTGGCATTCCGTTTACCGGGCTTGATGTTTATCTGAACGTGGCCGGGGGCATGAAGATCACCGAACCTGCCGCCGATCTGGCCGTGGCTGCGGCCTTGCTCAGCGCCCGCGAAGATGCCGCTATGCCGCAAGACACCGTGGTTTTCGGCGAAATCAGCCTGTCTGGTGCGCTGCGTCCCGCATCCCAAACGGAAAACAGGTTGAAAGAGGCGCAAAAACTTGGTTTTACCGCGGCAATTGCGCCGACCTCTGGCAAGGTACTCGAACACAGCGGTATCGCGGTGACCAACGCTGCCGATCTGGCGGGGTTCGTAGGAACGGTATTCGGAGCAGGATAAACACAAGCAGTCCGACGGACAGGCGAGGGATATGGAAGGCTTTACCGTAATTGATGGCATCGTCGCCGTCGTGATCGTGGTATCCGCGTTATTGGCCTATTCGCGTGGTTTGGTGCGGGAGGTGATGGCCATTGCGGGCTGGGTCGCCGCCGCTGTGCTGGCGTTCATCTTTGCGCCGCAAGTCGAGCCGTTGGTCAAAGAAGCGCCAGTGATCGGTGATTTCATTCGCGACAGCTGCGAGCTGGCCATCATCGTGGCCTTTGCCGCTGTTTTCGCGGTGGCGCTGATTGTTGTGTCGTTCTTCACACCCCTGTTCTCAGCTCTGGTCCAAAGATCGGCATTGGGCGGGGTCGATCAGGGGCTTGGGTTCCTGTTTGGCGTCGCGCGCGGTATTTTGCTGATCGCGATCGCCTTTTTCATTTACGAAAACGTTGTGACTGGTCAAAACTTCACCATCGTCGATGAAAGCCGCTCGGCCTTGGTGTTTGAACGTCTGACCGGCCAGATTGCAGAGCAAAGCCCGGATGAGGCGCTTGGCTGGATCACGACGCAGTACGAACAATTGGTTGGTGCCTGCGCACAGTAAGCCAATACGACTTGTCCACAGAGGCACGGACGCAACGTATTTGAAAGCGACAGGATAGAATTGTGATCCTTTCGTGACAGTGGCGCCAAGACGCCCTATGTGTTGCGTCGAGCTATACACGGATTCGGAGCTGCCCCTTGTCCACCGGTATCATGCCCCCTGCCCACCCCTTTGACGACGACAAGTTGCGCGAAGAATGTGGGATATTCGGGGTTGTCGGCGTCACGGACGCTTCGAACTTTGTCGCCTTGGGTCTGCACGCGTTGCAGCATCGCGGACAGGAAGCCGGAGGCATTGTTTCACATCACCCCGAGCACGGCTTTAACAGCGCGCGCCGGTTTGGGTATGTCCGCGACAACTTTACCGAACAATCGTTGATGCAAACCCTGCCCGGCGCGTTGGCCATCGGACATGTGCGCTACTCTACCGCAGGATCAAAAGGCCAGACGGCGATCCGCGATGTGCAGCCCTTCTTTGGCGAGTTTTCGATGGGTGGCGCGGCCATCGCTCATAATGGGAACATCACGAATGCCGACTCGTTGCGTCGAGAATTGATCGAACGCGGGTCCATTTTTCAAAGCTCGTCGGACAGCGAATGTATCATCCATCTGATGGCGCGGTCTTTGCAGCGCAACATTCCCGAGCGCATGGAAGACGCGCTGCGCCGCGTCGAAGGTGCGTTTTCGATTGTGGCCATGACCCGCACCAAACTGATCGGCGTACGCGATCCACTGGGTGTGCGGCCGCTGGTTCTGGGCAAGATCGGCGATGGCTGGTGCCTAAGTTCCGAAACCTGCGCGCTGGATATCATCGGGGCCGAGTTCATTCGCGAAGTCAGGCCCGGTGAGATGGTCGTGATCACCGCAGACAAGGGCATTGAAAACCACTTTCCGTTTCGGCCGCAACCGTCCCGTTTCTGCATTTTCGAACATGTCTACTTCTCACGCCCTGACAGCATTCTTGGCGGGCGCAGCGTGTACGAAACGCGCGAGAACATTGGCCGCGAACTGGCCAAGGAGAGCCCGGTCGACGCCGACGTCGTGTGCCCGGTGCCTGATAGCGGCACACCAGCGGCGATCGGCTTTGCTGCGGAATCCGGCATTCCCTATGCCATGGGCATCATCCGCAACCAGTACATGGGTCGCACCTTTATCGAGCCGACCGAACAGATCCGAAACATGGGTGTGCGGCTAAAGTTGAACGTGAACCGGGCGCTCATCAGGGACAAGCGGGTGATTCTTGTGGATGATTCGGTCGTGCGAGGGACCACCAGCCGCAAGATAAAGGAAATGATCCTAGATGCCGGTGCGCGCGAAGTGCATTTCCGTATCGCCAGCCCCCCAACCGCTTGGCCATGTTTTTACGGCGTCGACACGCCGCAACGCGAAAAACTGCTGGCTGCGACGATGAGTGAAGAAGAGATGCGCCAACATCTGGCGGTGGACAGCCTGAAGTTCATCTCTCTCGATGGCCTTTACCGCGCCGTTGGCGAAGTTCAGGGGCGCGACCATGAGTGCCCACAATACTGCGATGCCTGCTTCTCGGGTGAGTACCCGGTCGAACCGGCTGATATGATGGAAAAAGGCTTTCAGCTGAAACCCGCGGCAGAGTAAGCGCTTTGCGGACCTTGGGCGGAAACCCGCCCGCTGTCGGCGGGAAACCTGCCTGTTTTTCTGTTGTCCCAACGTCTGCATTGCAGGCTGCAAGAGCGCTTGATACGCCGCGCCCATCCTGAAATCCACTCCGCGTCGCCCTTTGAGCAGTCGGCGAAACAAGGACAAAAATGGTCACCTCTGAAACGCCGGACTTTGTCGCCGCACAGGCGACGAAACCCATTTCTATTCCCAGAAACTCAATTCTGTTGCTGGGCGTGTTTGGACCAGAAGCAAACATGAAGGCGCTTGTGCGCCTGCCCGGCGGGCGCATCCAAACTGTCGAAGCCGGCAAATCCTTGCACGGTGGCACAGTACGCGCCATCGACGAAAACGGGCTTATCCTACAGAAAAACAACAAGCTTCAACGGCTATACCTGCCTTGAACCGGCAGGGCTCTTGACCCGACCGATGAACCAAGCCACACCGCCTGTCATGACAAAACTTGCTTTGATCACGGGCGCATCGCGCGGTTTGGGGGCAGCGCTGGCCGAGGCTTTGGCGCCCGATCACCACATCGTTGCCGTTGCGCGCACAACCGGTGCGCTGGAAGAGTTGGACGACCGCATTCAAGCCAAAGGGGGCAGCGCCACGCTGGCTCCGATGGA
>CAWUIW010000177.1:0-6987 GCA_963922515.1 uncultured Rhodobacterales bacterium
CCTGGGCCATTTCGATGAGCCGGGCGCGATCAGCGAGGCCGACAAGAGCATTGACAGAGCCATTCAAGACCTCGATCCGATCCAGGGTCCGGACCATGAGGTCAGCAGCAGTCAGCGTTCCATCCCGCAATTGCGTGAGGAGTTCAGTGGCAGTGGGCATTGGCATGTTCAGTTTTTCCATTTGCACTGTGCAAAGCCTATGCGGCTCACACAAATGCGATCAATCCCCGTCTTGGCGCAAAGCTGGCAAGCCGATCCCCGTGGATTCAAACCCGCCATCGGCTGAAATGATCTGACCGGTGATGTAGCTGGCTTTGTCCGAACTCAAAAACAGGATCAGCGCTGCGATTTCATCTTCGCTGCCATAGCGGTTCAGCGGAATGGCATCGTGATACGCATCGATGATCTGCTGCGAATGTACGGCCATGGCCAGCTTGGTGCGGACCGGCCCAGGGCACACACAATTGGCCCGGATGCCGTACTCGCCCAATTCGGCCGCCTGCTGCTGGGTCAGGTGCATCACACCGGCCTTTGATGTTCCATACGCCACGCGCAGCGTCGAGGCACGCAGACCGGAAATACTGGCGATATTCACGATCGACCCACCGGTGCGTTTCAAGGCCGCGGTCGCCGCCTGCGAGCACAAAAACACGCCATCAAGGTTAACGGACATGACCTGCCGCCAGCGAGCGAAATCCGTGTCCTCGATCGGCCCGAAATCCGCGACGCCAGCGTTGTTGATCAGGCAATCGATCTGTCCATATGCATTCAGGGTTTCACGGACCATCCGGTCGACCTGCGCAGGGTCCGAGACATCGGCATCGATCGGCAGAACGTCGTCAAGGTCACGGGAGGCGGCGTGCAATTCTGCGCTGTCCCAATCGACCATGGCCACGGTGGCGCCTTCGGCAAGGAATTGTCGCGTGGTTGCCAACCCAATTCCACGAGCCGCGCCTGTCACAATTGCAACTTTGTCTTTCATTCCGCCCCCCGCCAGTCTGAGGACAAGAAAAACCGATCATTTTTGGAAACACCAGCCCAATAATTGGGGCTGGCTCGGGCTAGCCGTCGGCTTGCGCTTCCGCACGGCTTTTGCCGGATACGTCCAGCGCCAGTGTCGCGGCCATAAACCCGTCAAGATCGCCGTCAAGCACCCCCTTGGTATCCGACGTTTCATGCGAAGTGCGCAAATCCTTGACCATCTGGTAGGGTTGCAGAACATAGGATCGGATCTGGTTGCCCCAGCCAGCATCCCCCTTGGCTTCATGCGCGGCATTGATATCCGCGGTGCGGCGTTCCAGTTCCAGCTGATACAGCCGCGATTTCAAAGCCTTCATGGCGATGTCGCGGTTTTGGTGCTGCGACTTTTCCGAAGAGGTCACAACAATGCCGGTCGGCGCGTGCGTGATCCGCACGGCCGAGTCTGTCGTGTTCACGTGCTGACCACCGGCTCCGGACGAACGATACGTGTCGATCCGAATGTCGGCCGGGTTCACCTCGATTTCTATGTTATCGTCAACAACCGGATAGACCCACACCGAAGTGAACGATGTGTGGCGTTTGGCGGCCGAGTCAAAAGGGGAAATACGCACCAAACGGTGTACCCCGCTTTCCGATTTTAGCCACCCATAGGCGTTTTGACCGGAAATCTTGTAGGTCGCCGATTTGATCCCTGCCTCGTCGCCTGCGCTTTCAGATTGAAGCTCGACCTTGTAGCCCTTCTTTTCCGCCCAACGCACATACATGCGCGCCAGCATCGAAGCCCAGTCGCAGCTTTCCGTGCCGCCTGCGCCAGCATTTATTTCCAGAAAAGTGTCATTCCCGTCAGCTTCGCCGTCCAGCAAGGCTTCCAGTTCCTTTTGCGCGGCCTTGTCCGACAGTGTTTTCAGGGCGTCTTCTGCGTCGGTGACGACTTCTGCATCCTCTTCCAACTCGCCGAGCTCGATGAGTTCGACATTGTCGCTCAGATCGCGCTTGATGCTTTCATATGTTTCCATCGCGTCGACCAGCATCTGGCGATCACGCATCAGCTTTTGGGCCCCGGCCGGATCATCCCACAAGTTGGGGTCTTCGACCCGCGCATTGAATTCTTCCAGTCGATGTGACGCTGTTTCGTAGTCCATGCGTTGCGCGAGCAGTTCCAGCGACTTCTCGATTTCGGCCACGATGTTCTGGGTCTCGGCGCGCATGGATCGTCTCTTTTGAAGCGTGATTGAGGCGCTGTGATACCGCAGCCCGAATTGGGCGGCAAGCGGTCAGTAAAGCCCGCCAGAACTCAAAGTGCCAAAGCTGGCCTTGGGTCCGACAACCGCGGTGCCGCCGGTTGCCGTTGTGACCTCACGGCCGGCTTCTTGCACCTCTTCGATCAAGGGCAGGTTCGACCCCATTGCAAATCCACCATCATATGTCAGGCCAAAGATCGGTTCACTGCCATCGCGGAAGTATTCTGCAACGACGTAGTCGCCTGCAGCTTCATCGGGCAAACGCGCGCCGGTGAAACGGTCGATTTTGATAAACTGGCCACCCTCCGGCACCTCGAAGGGACCGCCACCGAACTTCTCGGTCGCTTTTTCCATGAAGGACTGGAAGACCGGGCCACACATACCGCCGCCCGAGGCGCCACGCCCAAGTGGTTTGGGTTGGTCATACCCAATGTAACACCCGGCCGCGATGTTGCTTGTGAACCCCACGAACCAGACATCCCGTGCATCGTTCGTTGTGCCGGTCTTTCCCGCCGTCGGAACCGACAGCCTGACCTTGCCCGCCGCGGTACCGCGATCCACGACGCCCTTCATCATCGACGTCAGCTGATAGGCGGTGATGGCATTCATCACCCGGCTGCGATTTGACAGAATGCGCGGCGCTTCTCCGGGCCGGACACTGGGATTGTTGCAATCCAAACAGGTGCGTTGGTCGTGGCGGTAAATAGTCTCGCCATAGCGGTCCTGGATCCGGTCCACCAAAGTGGGCTCCACCCGTTCGCCACCGTTGGCAAACATCGAATAAGCGACAACCATTTGGTAAAGCGTGGTTTCTTCCGAGCCCAACGAATTCGCAAGATACCGCCCCATATCATCATAAACACCAAAACGCTCGGCATAATCTGCCACGACAGCCATGCCGACCTCTTGCGCCAAGCGGATGGTCATCAGGTTCCGCGACCGTTCGATGCCGGTGCGCAGCGGCGTCGGCCCATAGTACTTGTTCGATGCATTTTTGGGGCGCCACAGTCCTTGCGGCGTATCAATTTCGATCGGCGCATCGACCACGATGGTCGCCGGGCTATAGCCGCTGTCCAGCGCGGCCGCATAGACGAATGGTTTGAAGCTTGACCCGGGTTGGCGCTGCGCCTGAGTGGCGCGGTTGAACACCGAATGCTGGTAGGAAAATCCGCCCTGCATCGCGATCACGCGCCCAGTGTTGACATCCATTGCAACGAAGCCGCCTTGCACCGCCGGCACTTGACGCAAAGACCACTGGCCCGCTTCATCGGTCGCTCGCACCAAAACCACGTCGCCGGTTTCGAAATTGTCAAAGAAGTTGCCTTTCAGCCAGCGGATATCGCTGCGCGGGACCGTCCCGGTTCCCTCTTGACCTTCAACACCAATGGTCAGCCCTTGATCGGCTATGTTCAGAACCACGGCAGGCAACCAGTCGCCACCCAGCTGAATGTCGCGCGGAACCTCTGCTTCGGACAGCGCCGTCCGCCACAGGGTTTCGTCACGCAGAACCTCGGCGTCTAAGACAACATCTGTTCCGCGCCATTCGCCCAACGTGCGGTCGTAGTCTTCCAGTCCCTTTTGCAGCGCAACTGCGGCTTCGTCTTGCATTTCCTGGTCGATGGTGGCGCGCACGGTGAAGCCACCGGTAAAGAATTCGCCCTCGCCAAAATCCTCGCTCAACTGGCGCCGGATTTCGTCTGTGAAATAGTCCCGCGGCGGCAGAACCGTGCGGAAGCTTTCAAAGTCGCCGTTTTGCACGCTGCGCAATGGCTCTGCGGCTTCAGCCCTGTACATTGCCTCGGACATGTATCCGTTCTCATACATCTCTTTCAGCACAAAGTTGCGGCGACCGACGGCATCCTGCATGTCGCGGACCGGGTGCAACTGCGCGGGCTTTTTCGGCAAAGCGGCCAGATAGGCCGCTTCATGGGGCTTAAGCTCTGACAGGGTCTTGTTAAAGTAGCTTTGCGCGGCAGCGGCCACGCCATAGGAATTCACCCCAAGGTAAATCTCGTTCAAGTAAAGCTCGAGGATCTGCTCTTTGCTCAGCGCGGTTTCCACGCGCGCGGCCAGAATGATCTCCTTGATCTTGCGCTCTGCTTCGCGATCGCCCGACAACAAGAAGTTCTTCATCACCTGCTGCGTGATGGTCGAGGCGCCGCGGATGCTTTGGCCGCGAGATTGAACCGCTTCCAGTCCAGCCGCGGCGATGCCGCGCGGGTCGTATCCTTTGTGGGTGTAAAAGTTCTTATCTTCAGCGCTGATAAAGGCCTGCTTCACCAGTTCGGGTATTTCATCCGCAGGCGCGAACAGTCGGCGTTCGCGGGCAAATTCGTCGATCAACCGGCCTTCACCGGAATAAATACGGCTGATGGTTGGGGGTTTGTATTGTGCCAGTGACTCGTAGCTGGGCACATCCTGACCGTACATCCAGAAAATCCCGCCAACGGTGATCGCAGCCATCGCGATGCCCAGCGTCACGAAACTGAAAATGGCCCCAAAAAAGGAAAAGACGAACCGCAGCACCTGCTACCCCTGATGTCAGTGTCTTACTTCTATAAGCCTTGGTCCGGTCAGGGTCAAAACCCCGCAACCGATCACAAGCCAGTTACTGCCGAACCAAAGGCCGCGACGCAGCGTCATCGGCCTGCCACGCGTTCAGCCCGTTGCGGATACCCTCGGCCATTTTCCGGCGCCATGTTGCGTCCTGCAAATTCTTCAGATCGCGCGGACTGGACAGGAATCCGATTTCGATCAGAACCGACGGAATGTCCGCGGCCTTGAGCACCGAAAAGGCCGCAGACCGAAGTGGCCGACGGTTCATTGGCCCGCCGGTTTGCGCCATGCCGTCGACCAATGCGTGCGCCAACGCTGTGGTTCTTGGCCGGGTTTCCATCCGCGCCAAGCCAAGCAGAATACGCGTCACTTCATCATCCGTTCCGCTTAGGTCCAAACCGGCCAACAGGTCATCGCGGTCATGACGTTCGGCCAACTTGGCACTGGCCAGGTCCGACGCTTCTTGCGACAGAACATAAACGGTTGCGCCATGTGCCAAACCCTCGCTGAGCGAATCCGCGTGCAACGACAGGAAAACATCCGCCTGTGCGGCATGGGCCACGGAAATGCGTTCGTCCAACGACACGAAGTAATCGGCATCTCGGGTCAAGACCACGTCATACCCCTCTGATCGCAAGAGAATATCCTGAAGTTCCCTTGCAAATGTCAGCATCAGGGTCTTTTCGTTCAACACGCCGCGTTCCGCGCCCGGGTCAATACCGCCATGCCCGGGGTCAAGCACAACCCGCAATCGGCCCTCGGACTTGTCGGGAAGTGCCGGTAGAGGCGCGGGATCTGGAAGATCCCAGCGCGTGTCAAATGGTGCGCCAGCCCCTTTTGCAAAGGTATCAGGATCGGAAGAGGCCAAGGTGACCGAAAGATGCGCAGCACCGGTCGTGGGATCAACCGCTAGACCTGCGGTGTCGACCGCAAGCGGTTGGTCGAGCACCATGACCATGCGGGACAATCCGGGGCGGTACGCCCCGACGCGGGTCGAGGCAACCAGTGGATCAACCACAAAAGCCATCGGTTCAACGCCCGTCCAATCTACCTCCTGAAAGTCCAGAACCAAACGCATCGGCTCATCAAGCGTGAACAACCGGTACGGCACGCCCTGGCTCAGATGCAAATCCAGTCGCAGACCGCTGCGCCCCTCACCTTTTGCGCCCGATGCGGCCACGTCGACGCGCGCCAGCCCTGAAAACGTGCTGCCTTGCGCGGTTGCACAAAGCGTGCACGCCATCCAAACAAGCGCGGCCCAAAGCCATGCGGTCCCGATTTGTCGCATCATGCGAATGTGCCTGTGTACTGCGCGATCTTCACTGCCGCTCTAGAGTGGAGTTTATCTCAATCGCACCGCAATTGGAACGCTAGTCACGCTGTTCCATGAACAGTTTCAGCCGGGTCAGCCCTTCCTCGATATCGGCGGTTGACCGTGCATAGGAAAAGCGCAGCGTTTCGTGACCGCGCACAGGATCAAAATCGAGCCCGGGCGTGACCGCCACACCAGCTTTTTCCAGAATTTCGGCGGCAAAGACGCGGCTGTCATCCGTGTGGTCCGATACATCGGCATAGACATAAAACGCCCCGTCTGGAGGCGCGATCTTGGTGAACCCCGCTTTTGGCAAGCCGTCCAGCATCAAGGCGCGGTTGTGTCGATACACCGACAGGTTTTGTTCCAACTCATCCGTTGCCTCCAACGCTCCAAGTGCGGCCACCTGGCTGGCATGTGGCGGGCAAATGAACAGGTTCTGTGCCAGCCGTTCGATCACCCGCACATGCGCGTCCGGCACGACCATCCAGCCAACACGCCACCCCGTCATGCTGAAATACTTCGAGAAAGAGTTGATCACGTAGCAGTCATCGGTGAGCGACAAAGCGGTCACCGCCTTCGCCTCGTATTCAATGCCGTGATAGATTTCATCGCTGATAAAGGCCGCGCCCTGTGCCGCGCACATGTCGATCAACGCCTGCAAGGCCGGGCGATCCAGCATCGTGCCCGTCGGATTGGCGGGCGACGCAACCATCAGGCCTGCCAGATCAAGACCTTCAAGATCGGCAGGCACCGGCTGCAACCGGTTCTGAACCGCCGTTTCGATATCAACCGGTACCAAATCCAGCGCGCGCAGGATTTGGCGGTAGCTTGGATAACCCGGCGCACCGATGCCCACCCGGTCACCGGCGTCAAAAAGCGCGGTGAAGCCAAGTA
>CAWUIW010000178.1:0-6974 GCA_963922515.1 uncultured Rhodobacterales bacterium
GAACTTCAAGCGTCGGCCAAGACGATCACTGGTCGCATTCACGGCATCGCGCAGATCATCAAGACCTTCGGTCTTGTTGGAGACGCTTGATGAAACACCAGTCGGTCCGCGATAGGTGCCGTGTACCTTGCGCATCTCCTCGGCCCATTCGCCCGTTGTTACCCCGGCTTTGGCGGCGGCGATCGAGGCGGGCATGATGTTTGTGCCTTTTGTGGCCGCGTCGCGTAGTGCCGCAAGGGCCGCTTTGACGGCGGCAGCGTCCCTTTGTCCGCGCCAGTCGTCGAGGCGCGTGATTTGTTCAGCTTCGACCGCGGGATCAACAACCATGATCCCGCCATCGGCGCTCATCAAGGGCGACGGTTCGCCATTGGTGTACTTGTTCACACCCACGACAACGGTTTCGCCCGCTTCGATCCGGTTCAGGCGTTCTGCATTGGAATCGACCAGGCGGCCCTTCATGTACTCAATTGCGCTGATGGCGCCGCCCATCCCATCAAGGTTGGCAAGCTCTGCACGCGCGCCGTCCTTGAGCGTTTCCACCTTGGCGTCGACTACGCTGTTGCCGTCAAACAGATCGCCGTATTCCAACAGGTCGGTTTCATAGGCGAGGATTTGTTGCATGCGCATGGACCATTGTTGATCCCAAGGCCGCGGCAGTCCAAGCGCCTCGTTCCATGCTGGCAACTGCACCGCGCGGGCGCGTGCCTTTTTCGAAAGTGTTACGGCCAGCATCTCGATCAAGATACGATACACGTTGTTTTCTGGCTGCTGCTCGGTCAGGCCAAGCGAATTGACCTGAACCCCGTAGCGAAAGCGCCGCATCTTGGGGTCGGTCACACCATAGCGATCGGCGCATATTTCGTCCCACAAGTCGACAAAGGCGCGCATTTTGCACATCTCGGTCACAAAGCGAATACCCGCATTCACAAAGAAAGAAATGCGACCGACCAGCGTTGGAAAATCCTCTTCGGGCACGCGCGGGCGCAGCTCATCCAGAACGGCCGTAGCCGTGGCCAGCGCAAACGCCAATTCCTGTTCCGGTGTCGCGCCAGCTTCTTGCAAGTGATAGGAACACACGTTCATCGGATTCCATTTCGGAATGTTGGAATAGCAGTACTCTGCGACATCCGCGATCATCCGCAGCGAAGGTTTGGGCGGACAGATGTATGTGCCGCGGCTCAGGTATTCCTTGATCAAATCGTTCTGAACGGTGCCTTGCAGCTGCGAGACGTCGGCGCCTTGCTCTTCGGCGACCGCGATGTAAAGCGCCAGCAACCATGGCGCCGTGGCGTTGATCGTCATCGAGGTGTTCATCTGATCCAGCGGGATCTGATCGAACAGCACCCGCATATCGCCGAGGTGGCAGATGGGCACACCGACCTTTCCAACCTCTCCCCGTGCCAGCACGTGATCGCTGTCATAGCCGGTTTGGGTCGGTAGATCGAAAGCCACGGAAAGGCCGGTTTGTCCCTTGGCAAGGTTCCCGCGGTACAGCGCGTTCGATGCAGCGGCCGTAGAGTGACCCGCATAGGTCCGGATCAGCCAAGGGCGGTCTTTCTGCAGTTGCGACATGAGAAGCCTCGTGAATCATGAAAGAAAGAATATTGCGCTCAGAATGCATAAATAGAAATTATCAGCCAATGTCAATTCGCTGCGTTGCAGCGTCTTTTCTCCGCATCATGCGCTTGACGGCAGCGTTGCCTGGGATAGCGTCAAGAACATCATAGCATGTGGCAGTGTAACGGCCTTGTTTACCTCTGGCCCGGGCTTTGCCAGTCTGGGGCATGTTGCAAACCGTGGATGTTCCAGTTTGGCTGCTTGTTTTGCTCGTCGCATTTGCAACTGTGACGGCGCTGAGCCATTTTCTTGTGCCATCTGTGCGCTGGTTTTTCAGACGGCGGCTGGAACGGGTCGTGGCGCAGCTCAATACCCGGCTGGAGCGTCCGATCCAGCCATTCAACCTTGCGCGCCGCCACGACATGATCGAACGGCTCATCTATGATCCTCAAGTGGCCCAAGCCGTTTCAGAGCACGCCAGCGAGACGGGCGTGCCAGAGAGTGTCGCATTCGAACAGGCCCGCCGGTATGCCCGTGAAATTGTACCCTCGTTTTCAGCCAGTGCGTATTTTGGGTTCGCGACACGGGCCGCCCGGCGGTTCGGAAACGCATTTTATCGGGTGCGCTTGGGGCATTATGACGATGTCGGCATCCGCAACATCGATCCGGATGCGACTATTGTGTTCGTCATGAACCACCGCAGCAACATGGACTACGTGTTGGTCACCTACCTGGCGGCGGACCGATCCGCCTTGTCTTACGCCGTTGGAGAATGGGCGCAGGTTTGGCCCCTGAGCCGTTTGATCCGTGCGATGGGCGCCTATTTTATTCGCCGTGAGTCGCGGAACGAGCTATATCGCCGCGTGCTGGCACGCTATGTGGCTCTGGCCACGCGCGCAGGTGTTACGCAAGCCATGTTCCCTGAAGGTGGGTTGAGCCTGACCGGAGGATTGGCGCCGCCAAAGTTGGGACTGCTCAAATACATCACTGCGGATTTCGATCCAGCGGGGCGCGACGTCGTGTTTGTGCCTGTTGCTTTGAACTATGACCACGTGCTCGAAGACCGTATCCTCATTGCAGCGACCGGCGCGTCAGAGCGCCGGTTCAAGGCAAAGATCAGTGTGATATTTGGCAAAAGCCTGCACCAGATATGGTTGAGAATGAGTGGCCAGTTCCACCGGTTTGGCTACGCCGCGGTGAGCTTTGGCGCGCCACTCTCCTTGAGCGCATATCAGAAATCCTCGCAAGACATCGATATGACCGATCTTGCGCAGGTGCTCATGCACAGGATCGGCGCCATCGTACCCGTATTGCCGGTGCCGGCTGTGGCTTGGATGCTCACGCGCAACGGCCCAATGACGCGCACGGAGTTGGAAGTCGGGTTGGCGCGGTTAGTTGATAGAATCCCGGATGCCCATGTCCATTTGCCACGTAACAATCGCGGCTATGCTGTGGAAGTTGCCACCCGACAATTGGTCCGCCGGGGCATCTTGGCGCTACAAGATGATGTGTTTCATCCCGTCGCCGAACAAAACGATGTACTTGAATATTACGCCAACTCGATACGTCATTTGACGTAGCCCATATAGAATGCTGCGCACGCAAAGGTTTTTCTGCGGTCGCAGGGTCATAAAATTACAAAAATTAACTGACAGGTGTTGCAATATTTCAAGGCGAGCCATATTCCACGATGAGACCCGCGATTCTGCAGCGCGGCAGATGTAACGCAAGGAGACGGACATGGCTTTGGATGGTGAAGGCGGAATCGCCACATACGACGCGCCAGAGAAGGACCTGTACGAGATGGGCGAAATGCCACCTCTCGGGCATGTGCCAAAGGAAATGTACGCATGGGCCATTCGGCGCGAACGCCACGGCGACCCGGATACTGCCATGCAGGTCGAAGTTGTGGATGTGCCAAAGCTGGACAGTCAGGATGTTCTGGTCCTCGTCATGGCGGCGGGCGTCAACTATAACGGTGTGTGGGCTGCCTTGGGTCAGCCGATCTCTCCGTTCGACGGGCACGGCGAGCCGTATCACATTGCAGGGTCCGACGCGTCGGGTATCGTCTGGGCGGTTGGAGACAAGGTCACGCGCTGGAAGGTTGGCGATGAGGTTGTGATCCACTGCAACCAGGATGATGGCGACGACGAGGAATGCAACGGCGGCGACCCGATGTATTCGCCAACACAGCGGATTTGGGGATATGAAACGCCCGATGGTTCGTTTGCGCAGTTCACGCGGGTGCAGTCGCAGCAGTTGATGCCCCGGCCAAAGCACCTGACGTGGGAAGAAAGCGCGTGCTACACGCTCACGCTGGCCACGGCGTACCGTATGCTTTTTGGTCATGAACCCCATGACCTCAAGCCGGGCCAGAATGTGCTGGTATGGGGCGCGTCGGGTGGCCTTGGATCCTATGCAATCCAGCTGATCAATACGGCCGGCGCAAATGCCATCGGCGTGATTTCCGATGAAAGCAAACGCGATTTCGTCATGGGCCTTGGGGCCAAGGGCGTGATCAACCGACGCGACTTCAAGTGCTGGGGGCAACTGCCCACTGTGAACACACCGGAATATGCTGAATGGTTCAAAGAGGCGCGCAAGTTTGGCAAAGCGATTTGGGACATCACCGGCAAGGGCGTAAACGTCGACATGGTGTTTGAGCATCCCGGTGAAAGCACGTTCCCGGTGTCGACCTTTGTTGTGAAAAAGGGTGGGATGGTGGTGATCTGCGCCGGAACCACCGGCTTTAACTGCACGTTTGACGTACGGTATATGTGGATGCACCAGAAACGCTTGCAGGGCAGCCACTTTGCCCATCTGAAGCAAGCAAGCGCTGCCAACAAACTGATGCTGGAACGCCGGTTGGACCCTTGTATGTCAGAAGTATTCACATGGGCGGATCTTCCGCAGGCGCATATGAAAATGATGCGCAACGAACACAAGCCGGGGAACATGTCGGTTCTGGTTCAATCGCCAAAGACCGGGTTGAGAACTTTCGAAGACGCTTTGACTACACGATCCTGACAGCAGTCGAATCGGTGACACACAGGCGCGCCGTGGCATCGCGGCGCGCTTTTTCATTCTGTTGGTAAGAAGTGATTCAAATACTTGGCATTTGCTGCCTCGCCATTTTGGGGGAGGGATTATCAGTGAATTTTTTGGAAACCTTACCCGTGCTAAGGTTGAGTTAACCAAACGTTAACTACTCACGAGGGACTTTGATGCAACGAGATTGGATCCTGGACGTACTCGCGGATTTGGAAGCTTTCTCCTCGGCAAACGGACTGCCAAAACTTGCCGAGCAGTTGGCGGATACCAAGTTGATCGCAGCGGCTGAGATCGCCTCTCAGTCTGAGTTTGCGCAAGAGTGCCTTGATGGGACACCAGAACGATTTGGAACGGCTGCTGGACGAACTCGAATGCACAACAGCGCTTGAGGGTCTTCAACAGGTCATTACCGACCTGCGCGACTTGTTCCAAGTTGATCACATGGTTTACCATTGGGTCGATAGCAGCGGCGATCAATATGGGTGTGGCACGTATTCAGACGCGTGGCGCGACCGCTACCTTGAGCAGAACTACCTGCGCGTCGATCCGGTCATAATCGGTTGTTTTCAAAGGTTTCATCCGGTCGACTGGAAACAGCTGGACTGGTCCGGCAAACAGGCACGGGACTTTTTGCGGGAAGCTTTGGAGTACGGTGTCGGAAACCAAGGCTATTCGGTGCCGGTCCGTGGGCCAAGCGGGCAATTTGCGCTCTTTACCGTAAACGACACTTGCGATGACACGGCTTGGTCCGAGTTCACCGAGTTGCATGGACAAAACATGATCTTGATCGCGCATTTCTTCAATCGAAAGGCGCTCGAGTTTGAAACTGAACGCACGCCGGGGTTGATACAACCGCTCTCCCCGCGAGAGGTCGATGCAATGACGTTTCTGGCCTTGGGGTACAGCCGCGCCCGCACAGCGCAAGAGCTGTCGATTTCAGAGCATACGCTGCGAGTCTACATTGAAAGCGCGCGCTACAAGTTGGGGGCGATCAACACAACTCAGGCGGTAGCAAGGGCGCTCAGCCGCGGCTTGATCGTCGTATAGTCTGAACGCGCCACGCGCTGTTCAGACGGTTTGTTAACCACTTCTCGATACCCCGTTGTTGTACTGGACGAAAATGGGGACTGTCATGTTGCGTTACTTGTATGGCGACGAATTGCGTCGTTTTCCAAGGTTGAAGGACGAAATGTTCCGTGATCGCGCGGATCAGTTCAAAACCCGGCTTGGCTGGGATGTCACGATTGACGAAAACGGGCACGAGCGGGATGCCTATGACGACCTCAACCCGCTGTATGTCATTTACCAAGAACCAGATGGCAGCCATGGTGGGTCAATGCGGTTTTTACCAACCACCGGTCCTGTTATGATCAACGACGTTTTTGGGCATTTGACCGGTGGCAGCCCGATTAGCAGCCCATTGATCTGGGAATGCACGCGGTTTTGCCTTGCCAAAACAGCCTCGTCCGGCGTCGCCGCCGGCTTGATGCTGGCGGGCGGCGAGATAATGCGCGGTTTTGGCATCCGGCATTTTTTTTTTTTTTTTGATTCGGGTATGGTGCGGATCTACACCGCGATCGGCTCGTGCCCCGAAATTCTGGGCAGCGAAGGTGAAGGTCGGGATCGCATCAGTGTGGGACTTTGGTCTTTTTCGGATGCGGCCTACGCACGGGTGGCCCGGCGTTCCGGCATTGATCCGGAACTGTCAAAACTCTGGTTCGATCGTGCATTTGGTCAGAAAACGGTGCGGCCCAACAAACTGCCTAAGACGGCTTAACCGAGCGCCATCGATCGCTACTGGCGGCGGGGGCTGCACGACGGTAGGGTCGCGGTATGCTGGGCCCCGCACTGACCTTTTCCGACGATCAAGCCACCACATATGATCACTTGGCCGAGTTGCTCCGGTCTTCTGGCATTGATCTTGAGGACGGGCTGCTCAAGCCGCCTGTGTCCGCGGGAATCGGCACGGTCGCGGTTTTGGGAAAAGCGGGCTCGGGCAAAACGCTGTTGTTGGCTGAGCTTTATCGCGCGTTGGACGCTGCTGGCGTCGATGTGGTGTCCGGCGATTATGAAGGCAGGCGGCGAAAAGACCGCCGCACGCTGGCAATATTGGCTCCGACGAACAAAGCCGCAAGTGTCCTGCGGTTTAGGGGTGTTCCGGCCACGACCATTCACCGCATTCTCTACACGCCGGTCTATGACCCGGAGTACGAAAAGATTGCCGAGTGGCTTGCTGGCAATGGCGAACGCCCCGAGGTCGAGGGTTTGACCGATCAAGCACTCGACAGGGCGCATGCTTTTTACCAAAGCAACAAGTCCATGCCCGGAGCTTTGGCTGCCGCCGGTCTTCGTGGCTCGGACTTCAT
>CAWUIW010000179.1:0-6943 GCA_963922515.1 uncultured Rhodobacterales bacterium
ACGCGCGATGACTTGCTGGCATCCGCCAAGAGCCATGAAGAACTTATTGCAGACATCTTCTCCGAGGATTCGACCACAGCGTCTAAGGGCATGCGGGATCACATGACGCACAGCTTCATGCAGGCTTTGAAGGCCAACTAATCGCGAGATTTCAAAGTTTCTACTTGCGAACGTGTGCGAATTTGTACTTTTGTATACATGAACTGAATCGCAGCTGCGGAGCGAGCCATGGGCGTTGCCGAAACCAAGATTTATCCAATCAATACAGGCTGGCTGGAAGCCGACCTAGGTACATACATTTTTTGGAAAGGCCCAGCGGGTAAGAAGTACTGGAACCCGGTTTATTGCCACTACGTCGACACCGGCGAACACAAAATCCTGATCGATACCGGGCTGCCGGACGAAGACCGGGCCACGAAGTATCACCACAAGTGTGACAAGCGCGGATGCCTAGAGGTTCACGAGCATCTGGAGCAGAAGCTTGGTGTACATCCGGACGAGATTGACGCCATTGTTTTCACTCATCTGCACTGGGATCACGTGCAGAACATGAAAAAGTTCAAGAACGCCCGCTACATCGCCCCCAAGGCCGAGATCGAAATGGCCTATAATCCCCTACCGCTGTACTACCGGACATACGAGTGCGGGATTCTGGGCATTGAACAGGCTTATCAAGGCTGCGTGTTCGAAGCTGTTGAAGACGAATGCGAGGTTTTGCCGGGCATCACGATGTTTCACACGCCGGGCCACTCGGTCGGGCATATGGCTGTCACAGTGGCAACAGCGATGGGCGATATCGTGGTCGCAGGCGACGCGATTTTTGTCGAACGCAACCTTGAACCCAACCCCAAAGAGCTTTGGCGATACTGGGTGCCGGCACGTTTCGTGAATTCTTATGAAGGGTGGAAATCCGTCGAGGAAATCGACAAGCGCGCCGATTATGTTCTGCCTTGCCATGACGAAGCGGCAAATGCCCGGTCCGAGGTTTTTCCCTACGAGGGCATGCCGCTTCGAAAACGGCGCCAGACCATTCCAGGACTGAAATTCTATTTCGGGGATATGCCCAAAGGCATGGCAGACAAGGCGGCTCCAGCGATGACCAAGGAAGAGGCCGAAACCTATCTGGCCGGGCTGACCGACCCCAAGGATATGGCTGAATACTAAGCCCGTGACCCGCCGGATCGACAGAATTGCCGAGGTGGCGTCAGACTATGACGCCATCGTCTTCGACCAATGGGGTGTGCTGCACAATGGCAGCACCCCTTACTCCGGCGCGTTGGACTGTATTGACGACCTCGTCGCCGCCGGTCACCGGTTGGCCGTTCTTTCGAACTCTGGCAAGCGAGCGGCCAACAATGCCCGCCGCATCACATCCATGGGTTTCCGGCCCGATGGATTTGACGTGGTCATGACCAGCGGTGAAGCCTTGTGGCATGACATCCAAGCGGCGCAGATTTCCGAACGGCGGTTTTTCGCAGTTCAACGATCGCCTGATGATGCCGCTTCATGGGCCGGGGGATTGGATATCGAGCTGACCGGTTTCGAAACCGCGGACGCCATTTTGCTTATGGGGTTGCCCGACGGAACGGAGCTGGACGCATGGCAATCGGTGATCGCTGATGCCTTGGCCCGCAAACTACCGATCTATTGCTCGAACCCTGATCGCAAGTCGCCGCGCGCGGGCGGCACCGTAGTGTCGCCCGGGGCCCTCGCCTTTCGTTATCAGGACATGGGCGGCCGCGTGACGTTTTACGGCAAGCCGCATTTGCCGGTTTTTCGCAGTCTGCAATCTGCATTGGAGGCGAAGAAGATACTGATGATCGGAGACAGTCTGGAACATGACATAGCCGGTGCTGCAACAGCCGGTTGGGACAGCGTACTTGTCGGCGGCGGGCTATACGCCGAAGCTTTTGCGCAGGGGCCTTGGCAAGATGCCCTCGCAACCTTGTCAAAAGGCACCGCACCGACCTTTTACATCGGAGAGATACGATGACCACGCGCCCTGATCTTTTGACCCCGGCGTTTCGTGCCATGTCCGCGCGCTTGGGCCAGGACCCTTTGCAAGTGCAAGGCCCCGGCGGCAACACCTCGATCAAAGGTGACGGGGTGATGTGGATCAAGGCGTCGGGTACAGAGCTTGCGAATGCCGAAGCGGCGGACATCTTTGTTGCGGTTGATCATGCGGCCGCCCGCGCGGAAGCCTTCGGTGCAGGGGACGGCAGCTGCAAATCGACGGGGTTGGACCCCACTGTCACGCTGCGGCCGTCGATCGAAACCACGTTTCATGCGGCCTTGGAGCACGCCGTGGTCGCGCATACGCATTCGGTGGCAACCTTGGTTCATGCCATCAGCCCCGAAGGCAGGCGCTTGTGTCAAGCCAAGCTCGATGGTCTTCCGTTTGCGATGGTGCCTTACGCGAAACCGGGTTTGCCGCTGACCGGAGAGATTTTGCGACGTATCGATGCGAACACGCGCATCGTCGTGTTGGAAAACCACGGCCTTATTTGTTGCGGTCCAACGGTGGAAGACGTGGGTGAGATCATGCGCGAGGTCGAAGAACGGCTGGCCATGCCGGTTTTGCGAGCGGCGACAAACGTGCCTGGTTCGGATCCATTGGACGGCTTTGGTTGGTCCGAGGAAAGCTGGATGGCGACTGAGGCAAGAACCCGAAGCCTTGTTTTGGCAGGTTCGTACTACCCGGACCACGTTGTCTTTCTGGGTCCGGGTCTGCCGCGCGCCGATCACGACGGCGTGCCCCCGGCTATCGTCGCAACCGAAGGTGTTCTTTTACGATCGAATGCCACGACATCGCAAAGGGCCATGTTGACCTGCCTGAGCGATGTCATGGCCCGACTGCCAAAAGAGTGGTCGGTCGAGGCCATCGGGGATCAAGCTGAAGCCGAGCTTTTGAATTGGGACGCGGAAAAGTACCGCCAAGCACTTGCCGCGCGCCAATGACGCTGGCGCTGGGAATAGACATCGGGACCAGCGGAATTCGCACCGCCGTTGTAGACGGCGAGGGGCGGGTCGTGTCGACAGCACGTGTGCCGCATGAGCCGCAAGTGGCGGGTCGCCTGAACGCCGAGAATTGGTGGCATGCCACGCAAGCGTGCATTCGCGCACAAATGGCCGAAATCCGGCTGCTGGGGCTGAGCGGTAAGGATATCAGCAATGTTGTTGTTGATGGCACGTCCGGTAGCATGGTTTTGACGGATGCGGCCTTGCGGCCGGTTGGCCCCGCTTTGATGTATAACTCAAAAGGGTTTGATGCAGAGGCAAAACGTATCGCGGCAGTGTGCCCCGAGCCGGATCACATCACGCAAGGCGCGAATTCGGCCTTGGCACGTGCCATGCGAATGCTTGCAAACGCTGAAAGCGTTCCTGCTCACCTGTTGCATCAGGCCGACTTTGTTGCTGCCAAGCTCATGCAATGTGGCGGTCATTCGGATCACAACAACGCCTTGAAAGCCGGATTTGATCCTGACAGCAATGAATGGCCCGCTTGGATCGGTGATTTGCTGGACCCATCGATCTTGCCACGTGTCGATCCGGTCGGCACGGCATGGCAAGTTGTGGACTCAGGCATCGCGAGCGATCTGGGCCTCAACCCTGCCGCTGTTGTCAAAGCCGGTACCACGGACAGTATAGCTGCCTTTCTTGCTGCTTCGCCCTTGGATGTTGGTCATGCGGTCACATCAATTGGCTCGACCTTGGCCATCAAGCTGCTGAGCGACAAACGCATCGACCTGCCATCGCAGGGTCTGTACTCGCATCGGCTTGGCGGGCTTTGGCTTGTCGGCGGTGCCTCAAACACCGGTGGCGCGGTTCTTTCGCATTTCTTTTCAACCGATGCGCTGTCCGACCTCAGTGAGCGGATTGATCCGTCGCAACCAAGCGATTTGGATTATTATCCATTGATCGAACCAGGTGAACGGTTCCCCATCAACGATCCGGGGCTGCAACCGCGGATGACCCCGCGACCTGCGGATGACGCAGAGTTTTTACACGGCTTGTTCGAAGGGATCGCGCGAATAGAAGCGGACTGTTACCAACTGATTTCGCGGTGCGGTGGTCCAACCCCATCGGTCGTTTTGACGGCAGGTGGAGCCGCCCGGAACCGTACGTTTTCCGCGATCAGGGCGCGGGTGTTGGGATTGCCTCTGCGGGCGGCAGCTGAAACAGAAGCCAGCGTTGGCGCGGCAAAAATCGCGTTCATGCAGGATTGAGGACCGATTTCACAACTTTGAAATTGGTGAACCACCTTTGGGTCCGCCCGGTCCGTGCCGGGCGTACCATGTGTTCAGATCGACCTGTTCAGTAAACCACGACCGAACGGATCGACTTGCCCGCATGCATCAGGTCAAAGCCTTCGTTGATGTTGTCTAGGGTCAGGGTGTGGGTGATCATGGGGTCAATTTCGATCTTCCCTTCCATGTACCAGTCGACAATCTTTGGGACATCGGTGCGACCGCGTGCGCCGCCAAAGGCCGTACCGCGCCAGGACCGGCCCGTGACCAGTTGGAAGGGCCGCGTCGAAATTTCCGCCCCGGCTGGTGCGACACCGATGATGATCGATTCGCCCCAGCCCTTGTGAGCGCATTCGAGCGCATCGCGCATCACTTTGACGTTGCCGGTGGCATCAAACGAATAATCTGCACCACCTTTGGTCAGATCGACGAGGTAAGGAACAAGGTCACCGTCGACTTCGGTGGGATTCACAAAGTCGGTCATGCCGAACTTTTCGGCCATGGCCTTTTTGTCGTCGTTGATGTCAACGCCTACGATCTGATCCGCACCAGCAAGCCTTAAGCCCTGGATGACGTTCAAACCAATACCGCCCAATCCGAACACCACGGCCCGCGATCCGATCTCGACCTTTGCCGTGTTCATCACGGCGCCAATGCCGGTTGTCACGCCGCATCCGATGTAACAGATCTTGTCAAACGGGGCGTCGGGGTTCACCTTGGCCAACGCGATTTCTGGCAGGACCGTGTGATTGGAAAAGGTCGAGCAGCCCATGTAATGCAGGATCGGATCACCATCGAGCGTTGAAAACCGCGACGTGCCATCTGGCATAACGCCTTGGCCCTGAGTGGAACGTATGGCCTGGCAGAGGTTTGTTTTTGGGTTGAGGCAATACTCGCACTCCCGGCATTCCGGAGTGTAAAGCGGTATCACGTGATCGCCGGGCTTAAGGCTTGTGACGCCTTCGCCGACTTCCAGAACCACGCCGGCGCCTTCGTGGCCCAGGATCGCGGGGAACATGCCTTCGGGATCTGCGCCCGAAAGCGTGAACTCGTCCGTGTGGCAAATTCCGGTGGCTTTGACTTCTACCAGCACCTCTCCGGCGCGGGGGCCGTCGAGGTTCACCTCCATGATTTCAAGCGGTTTTCCGGCTTCTATGGCCACCGCGGCACGAGTGCGCATTTGTTTTAGTCCCTGCTATTGTGTGTGTTGGAAACCCTGCGCCAAAGGAATTTTCATTTCAACTGTGCTGTGCAGGCAGACTTGCCAAACCTGCGTGAAACAGCAGTATGTCCCGCGGTCAAAGGGGTGAGCCGAATGAAACGTGCGATCTGGGTGGTTTTGGTTGTGTCGGCGTGCGGCAGTGCTCCGAATGATGTCGATGAAGCGGTGTTCGAAGATGTCGAAACTGCAATTGAAGCCGAGCCAGAAGAAATTGACATCGTCGCTGAATCCGATGCAGCCGCGGCCGAAGAAGTCCTGTTAAGTTGCGGCGCGACTCAGGTCCAGGATTTGCTGGGCACGCCGCTTGAAACCGCCCAGTCAGCGCTGCCAGACGATATTCGGGTGATCCCAGAAGGCGGTCTGTTCACACAAGACTATCTTCCGGAACGGATGAACGTGTTGCTGGACGCCAAGCAAAACATCACGCGGATCTGGTGCGGATAAATCCCGGCTTTCATTGCGTCGCTGGTCAATCCAGCCGGTAGGTTTTGTGGCACTGAACGCAGGCCGCGTTGGCAGCTTTCAGGCTTTCGCGCAGGGTGTCCAACGTGCGGGTGTCGACATTTGCCATCGCGTCAACGGCGCGGTCGGCCTGAGCGATGAATAAATCGAACTCGTCCCAGATCTTCGGCAAAGCCTCACTCTTTGGATCTGTATGCGGTTCTGAAAACAGCCCAGCGACGGCCTTTGTTTCAGTCAGCAGCCGCTCTTTTGCGGCGTCGGCTTTTGCTTGGTCAAAAGGCGTTTTGGATTTGGCCATGTCATTCAGTATGGCGATGTCCTTTTTCGCGGCGCTCATGTTTTCCATACGGGCCATCACGCCGGCGTTTGTTACCCCCTGGTGCGCCAAGGCGGTGGTTGCTCCAACAAGAACCAGAGCAAGAACAAGGCGGTATAAGCGCATATGTGTATATCCTTTCTGCCTGATCATAGCATCTCGACTCTTGCTATGCGATGCACTAGATTTGGAACATAACGTGAACAAGCTGCCGCTGCATGTCAAATCGCCGTATCCTGTCTCTTTGGTTTCCGAATTTGGGAGCCGAGCGCCTGATCCGTCTGGCGCGGGGCGCTGTTGACGGGCCATTGGCTGTCGTTGCTGAAGAACACAATGCACAGATCATCACATCGCTGAATACCGAAGCGCGGGCCGCCGGTCTTCACGTGGACCAGCCGGTGCGCGATGCGCATGCCATGTGTGCAGGGTTGATCACCCGCAGCCGCAATGCACCGGCCGAGGCGGCATTCCTGACCGCGCTTCGGCGCTGGGCGGGCAAGTTCTCTCCTTGGGTTGCAGAAGAGGCGCCCGATGCGCTGGTGGTAGACCTGACCGGTTGTGCGCATCTTTTCGGTGGCGAGGTGGCGTTGCTGGAAGTTGTTGAAATGGACTGTGCCGTCATGGGGCTGACAGTGCGGGTGGGGCTTGGCGATACATTGGGAGCGGCTTGGGCGCTGGCCCGGTTTGCAGGGCAGG
>CAWUIW010000180.1:0-6942 GCA_963922515.1 uncultured Rhodobacterales bacterium
GAGTCGCGCGGCGGGGCTAGCCCCGCGCCTCGCTGATCAGGCGCAAGATGTCCTGCGCGGCTTCGGGAATGTTCGTACCTGGGCCAAAGATGGCTTTCACACCCCGATCATACAAATACTGGTAGTCCTGTTGCGGGATCACCCCGCCGCAGATCACGATGATGTCTTCTGCATCCGCCGCCTTCAACGCCTCCACAAGTTGTGGCGCCAGCGTTTTGTGCCCCGCCGCCTGAGACGAGATTCCGATCACGTGCACATCGTTGTCCACGGCGTCCTGTGCCGCCTCTTCCGGGGTCTGAAACAATGGGCCGACATCCACGTCGAACCCGATATCTGCAAAGGCCGTGGCAATGACCTTGGCGCCACGGTCGTGGCCGTCTTGTCCCATTTTCACCACCAACATGCGGGGACGGCGCCCCTCTGTCTCGGCAAACGCATCCACGGATTTCTGGATCGCGGCAAAACCTTCGTCACCCTCGTAGGCGGCTCCGTAAACGCCGGCCAGTGTTTTCACTTCGGCCCTGTGCCGCCCAAACGCCTTTTCCATTGCCATGCTGATTTCTCCCACCGAGGCGCGCGCCCGCGCTGCCTCTACTGCTGCTGCCAACAGGTTACCACCGCCACTTGCCACATTGGTAAGCGCCTCCAGCGCCGCCTGGCATGTTGTCTCGCCCCGGATCGCCCGGATGTGTTCCAACCGGGCAACCTGCGCATCGCGCACCTTGGCGTTGTCGATCTCCAGAATATCGATCGGGTCTTCCTTGTCTTTGCGATACTTGTTGACACCAACAATCACTTCGTCGCCGCGGTCGATCATCGCTTGCCGTGTGGCGGCTGTTTCCTCGATCCGCAACTTGGGCATACCCGAGGCAACCGCCTTGGTCATGCCTCCCATCTGCTCGACCTCTTCGATCAGCTTCCACGCTTCGGTGGCCAATTGGTCGGTCAAGCTTTCCACGTAGTAGGAGCCGGCCAGAGGATCGACGACATTGGTGATCCCGGTTTCTTCCTGCAGGATCAGCTGCGTGTTCCGCGCAATTCGTGCCGAAAAGTCGGTGGGCAGCGCGATCGCTTCGTCGAGGGCGTTGGTATGCAGGGATTGCGTACCGCCCAACACCGCGCTCATCGCTTCATATGCTGTGCGCACCACGTTGTTGTACGGGTCCTGTTCCTGCAACGAAACACCAGATGTCTGGCAATGTGTCCTCAACATCAGCGACTTGGGGTTCTTGGGTTCGAATTCCGACATGATGCGGTGCCACAGAAGGCGTGCCGCGCGCAGCTTTGCCGCTTCCATGAAGAAATTCATTCCGATGCAGAAGAAAAACGAAAGCCGCCCGGCGAACTTGTCGACATCCATGCCTTTGGCCAGTGCGGCGCGCACATATTCGCGCCCGTCTGCCAACGTATAGGCCAACTCCTGCACAAGGTTCGCCCCAGCCTCTTGCATATGGTAGCCCGAGATCGAGATCGAGTTGAATTTCGGCATTTCGTTCGAGGTATACTCGATGATATCCGCAATGATCCGCATCGACGGTTCTGGCGGATAGATATAAGTGTTCCGCACCATGAACTCTTTGAGAATGTCGTTCTGAATGGTGCCGGACAGAACGGACCTGTCATGCCCCTGCTCTTCGCCAGCCACGATGAAGTTCGCCAAGACCGGGATCACGGCGCCGTTCATCGTCATCGAAACAGAGACTTTATCGAGCGGGATGCCATCAAAGAGGATTTTCATGTCCTCAACGCTGTCGATGGCAACACCGGCTTTGCCAACATCGCCGACAACGCGGGGATGATCGCTATCATAGCCGCGGTGTGTCGCCAGATCGAAAGCGACCGAAACGCCTTGCTGTCCCGCCGCCAATCCCCGGCGATAGAAGGCGTTTGATTCCTCGGCGGTTGAGAACCCGGCATATTGGCGGATCGTCCAAGGTCTGCCCGCGTACATCGTGGCTTTGACGCCGCGCGTGAACGGGGCCGCGCCCGGCACAGTGCCCAAATGGTCCACCGTTTCTAGATCATCTTCTGTGTATAGTGGTTTGACGTCGATCCCTTCTAGAGTGGTCCACGTCAGGTCATCGACGGGGCGACCGCGCAATTCGGCTTCAGCAATTGCGCGCCATTCCTCTGATTTGGCTGTCATGCTGTCTTCCTCTCGTGATGTCGGTTTTCGGCGGGTGCCGCCCCGCGCGTTTCTTGGTCATTGATGCAGGCAGGCGCGCCAATCCATCGGCGCCGGCCCAAAGCCAATGCATGTCGTCTGCGTAACGCTCGCGCAGTCGGCTGGCCTGCCGGCTGGAAAACGGGGCCCATGTATCGCCCTCGATTGGCAGGCGGTTGGCCTGCGACGCGCTGATTTGATTGCGCAAAGCCGACAGGTTCGGGGAGCCGTTGCAATGCTCGCGCGCATGGGCTTGCGGCGTTGCAATCGGCAGCACCGCCCCAAGCTTTGCCTCGGGCTGGCCAGCAAAGGTTTCGAACGGAAACACCCAGAGTCTCGCCTCGGGTGCGGCACAGGCGACATCCGTGATCACATCGCGCCAGCTGCGGGTGGTATTGGCCAAGCGTTCGACTGCCGCTGCGCTGGGCACCTGTCGGCCGCGTGCTACCGCATAGTTCAATGCAGACGTCCAGTAATGATCGAGACTGCGGATACCAATCATCACGTCGGTGGCCTGCGTTCCGAAAGCCGCGTGATACCGGGCCATACGTTCGCCAACCCCGCAATAAAGTTCGCTGAGGCGCAGGTTTTCGCGTACCGAGCCAATCATGTTTTCGTCGCTGACCAGCAAGGCGGACAGATCCTGCCGTCGGCACCGCGCCAGGTTCAACTGAATGCGGCCTTCTGCCCGGCGTTGTTGATCTTTGCGAAAACGTGGGCCGGGCTTGGGCAAAATGCCCCGAAACAGTCCGGACCGCGTCCGGCGGGGTCCCCAGAACCCGATGCCATCGACGTTCAGTCGATCGGCATTTGCCCGCATATAGTGTTGAAATGTTGTCGTCGCGCAGCGGTGCGCGCCAATATGAAGGATCACATACATCGTTTGGCCCTGACTTGATTGTGGTGTCAGGATGCAAAGCCGACCCTTCGTATCGGATTAACGATGAAAAAGTGTTGATCGCGCAACGCAGATGGTTCGCAATCCGTGGCGACGCACCTATATTCGGGTGCATAGGAGACCGTATGATACGCACCTTAGTTCTTGTTATGTCTGCGATAATCCCCGCATCGACGCTGGCCCAAGATACCGGCGACGCGGATCTCACCGCGATGATCCGGCCGGCAGAAAACTCGGATTTGAGTGAATTTTTATGGATAAACAGGCCAGTGATCGTTTTTGCAGACACGCCGGCCGACCCCAGATACGCCCAACAGATCGACTTTCTGACCAGCGGCATGGAAATGTTGCTTGAGCGGGACGTCGTGGTCCTGACAGATACCGATCCAGGCGCGGCATCGCCGCTGCGCATGAAACTGCGCCCACGCGGCTTCCAGGTTGTATTGGTGGGCAAAGACGGCAGCGTGAAGCTGCGCAAACCTTTGCCGTACAGCGTCCGGGAGTTGACACGCAACATCGACAAAATGCCAATGCGCCAGCAAGAAATTCGCGATCGCCGCGGTGCGGACGGTTCGTAAACCTTGTGGAAATCGGCACCAGTCTTTATATTTTTGCCACGAAAGGGGAGAAAACATGATGAAAATCGCTGATTCCAAGCAAGATCCCCTCCGTCGGTACGCGGAGGACGAGGAAAAGCCGTACGGCTAAGGCCTGCGGCTACTCGGTCCATCGAAACAGCCCCCGAAATTTGTCTTGTTGCAGGACCTCAAGCGCGGCATGACCCGTTTCCGCAACGGTTCCGTGCATTTTGAGCAACCGCAGATAGACGTCCAGTTTGCGCTGCTGTGACAACGCTTTGTAAGCATCGCCTTCCAGCCGTTGTGCAATTTGCCGGATTTTATCCATCAGCTGCGAGAACGCGTACACCTCTCGGATTTGAGCAGAGTGCAACAGCTCAACTTCGTTGAGCACCCGCCGCAAAAGATCGGTTTCATGCAAAAAAACCGAAAACGGCACATAGTCTTTGTCTTTGCGAAACGCGGTCTCTGCATCCGACATCACGTCGTCCCAATTCAACAATTCATGCAAATCCACGATCAGGCGGATCTCGGCCGTTAGGGCCTTGATCAAGTCCCGTCGACGTTCTTCGCGTTCGTCAAATCGACGCAATTCCTGTGTGATGAAGGCTACGATCCAACCGCCCGCAACGACCACGGCTGCAATCATGATCCGATTGTCGGCCGCTTCACCTTCAAGCGAAATCACCATGATGATGAAAATTGCCACCAAGCTAACCGGCAGCAACGCAACAAACGCCCGCGAGACAACAAAAACTGCGCCGCCGCCAACGAGCCAAAAGTAAAAACATCCAAGCACCGCCAAAAGCGACAGGCCAACACCCGCCCAGCGAAGCGACGCCAGGGTTTCAGGCAATGCCGCGAACAACGCCGCACAGGCGCCGGCCATCAGCAAAATGCCCAAAACCCTCTGGTGCATGTTTATTCGAACTCCAGGATGACATCATCGACCGAAAGGCTATCGCCCGCACCCACGTTAACCTTGCTGACAACGGCCTTCTTCTCGGCGCGCAGGATGTTTTCCATCTTCATGGCTTCAACCGTGCACAGCGCTTGGCCTTCCTGAACCTCGTCGCCCACGGCGACATCGATTTTGACCATCAAGCCCGGCATCGGGCACAGCAGCAGCTTGGATGTATCAGGTGGAAGCTTTTCAGGCATCAGCGCGGCCAATTCCGCCTGACGAGGTGTGCGCACATGCACTTTCAAGTCAGCCCCCCGCGACCTGATGCGGAACCCGCCCGAAATCTTTCCGACCTTCAGCACCATGTGCGCACCATCGACCAGAATGTGGGCCAATTGATCGCCGGGGGTCCAATTGCTTTCGATGCGATGGGTCTCACCGTTGGAAAATGCGACGGTCGCCCCAGCTGTGTCTGCATCGATCGAGACCTCGAACCGGGCCCCTTGCAGGGTGACCACCCAGTCTGTTCCCACCTTGCGTTCATGGTTGTCCATCCGCCCCGACACGCGCGTGCGCCGGATTTCGGCAACTCGGTGCATCGCCGCGCAGGTGGCCGCGATACGGCGCAACTCTGCCTCTGCCAGTGTCACACCGGCAAAACCGTCTGGATACTCTTCGGCAATGAACGCCGTGGTCATGTCGCCCGAGATGAATTTGGGGTGGTCCATCACGGCTGCGACAAACGGCAGGTTGTGGCCAATACCTTCGACTTCAAAGCTGTCCAGAGCCACGCGCATCGCTTCGATCGCTGCATCGCGGGTCGGGCCCCAGGTACACAGCTTGGCGATCATCGGGTCATAGTACATGCTGATTTCGCCGCCTTCATACACGCCCGTGTCGTTGCGTACGGCCGTTTCGCCGACCAAGGCCTCACCATGCCATTTATCGGCATCCAAAAGCGGACCGGCCGAAACCTCGGCGGGCGGGCGGTACCGTGTCAGGCGCCCGATCGATGGCAAGAAGTTCCGATAGGGGTCTTCGGCGTAAAGCCGGTTTTCAATGGCCCAACCAGTCAGTTTCACGTCGTCCTGGGTGAGGCTCAATGGCTCGCCCGCCGCGACACGGATCATCTGCTCCACCAGATCGACGCCCGTGATCAGCTCGGTCACCGGATGTTCCACCTGCAGGCGGGTGTTCATTTCAAGGAAATAAAAGTTCTTTTCCCCATCCACGATGAATTCAACCGTTCCGGCGCTGGCATACCCAACGGCCTTGGCGAGGGCGACCGCCTGTTCGCCCATAGCTTTTCGGGTTTCTTCATCAAGGAACGGGCTTGGCGCCTCTTCCACGACCTTCTGGTTGCGGCGTTGGATCGAACACTCCCGCTCGCCTAGATAAATCCCGTTGCCATGCATGTCGCACAGCACCTGAATTTCGATGTGGCGAGGTTGGGTGACGAATTTTTCAATGAAGATTCGATCGTCGCCAAAGCTGTTTGCGGCTTCGTTCTTGGAAGATTGGAAGCCTTCGCGCGCTTCGTTGTCGTCCCATGCAATCCGCATACCTTTGCCGCCACCGCCAGCGCTGGCCTTAATCATGACGGGGTAACCAACCTCTTGGCTGATCTTCACGGCTTCCTCGGCGTCTTCGATCAAGCCCATATAGCCAGGCACTGTGCTGACACCTGCGTCCTGAGCAATTTTCTTGGAGGTGATCTTGTCCCCCATCGCTTCGATCGCGCCTTTGGGCGGACCAACAAATGCAACACCTGCATCTTCCAGGGCTTCGGCGAACTTGGCGTTTTCCGACAAGAACCCGTAACCTGGATGCACGGCCGTGGCACCTGATTGCCGAATGGCATCCATCACCTTGTCGATTACGATGTAAGACTGGTTGGCCGGTGGCGGGCCAATATGGATCGCTTCATCCGCCATCGAGACATGCAGCGCCTGCTTATCCGCATCAGAGTATATTGCCACGGTCGGGATACCGAGCTTGCGTGCCGTTTTGATGACCCGGCAGGCAATTTCGCCCCGGTTCGCGATCAGGATCTTGTCAAACATGGAATGTCCTTCGTCTTGCGTCTGTCGAGTTGGAACGAACGGAGCGACCGAGGATCACACCGCACATTCTGAAGTTCTGAAAAAGGGGTCGGATTGAGTCGCTGGGTCGAGATGCCCCCCGCGCCCGGTACACTGCAAAAAAAAGGCGGGCAAAGCATGGCAGAAAACTGCCATCTCGCCCGCCCAGATAAGGGGTACGGAATAGGTGGTCTGCAAGCAGGGCGACAGGATCGCGTCCACCTGCATGCACAACGCTGCCAGTATTGCCGTGCATAACCAAGCGGTGGGTTTTGCCTACCTTGGATTGAGCCAGTTCCCGCCGAAATACAACCAAA
>CAWUIW010000181.1:0-6942 GCA_963922515.1 uncultured Rhodobacterales bacterium
GCGCAGCCGCTCCAGCGTTTCGGGCGATGGTGTGCCCGGCGCCGGGGCTTTCGGGGCCACAAAGGCTTCAGCCGGTGCCGGATCATCAAACATGTCCGGCTGCGGTTCAAACGCGGGCACTTCTGGCTGGTAAGCTGGGGGCGGCAAACCGTCATCCAATTCTGCGGCCTGCTCAAGCTCTTCCTCAAAGATGTCCTCGGCAAGATCGCTGGCCGCCAGCTCTTCAACGTCCATGCCGTCCTGCAAAGTGGCCGCTGGCGCACTCTCTGGCGCTTCATCGAATTCGGCAACGACCTCGTTGCGCAGTTGCATTGGCTCGGGCGTCTTGGCGACTTCTTGCGACACCTTGGTTTTCAAGGGCGCGGCCATCGGGCGACGGGGGACCGGAATATCGCTTTGCACCTCGGACGCGTCGATGCCCGTGGCGACGACACTGACGCGCATGGCCCCGTCCATACTGGTGTCGAGCGTGCTGCCGACAATGATGTTGGCGTCCGGATCCACTTCTTCGCGGATGCGGTTGGCCGCTTCGTCCAGTTCGAACAAGGTCAAATCATGGCTGCCCGTGATATTTATCAGAACACCACGCGCGCCGCGCAGGCTGATTTCGTCCAGCAGTGGATTGGCAATGGCTTTTTCCGCCGCTTGGACCGCGCGATCTTCGCCTGTGCCCTCGCCGGTTCCCATCATGGCCTTGCCCATTTCATCCATCACGGCGCGAACATCCGCGAAGTCAAGGTTGATCAGGCCCGGGCGCACCATCAGGTCGGTCACGCCTTTGACACCTTGATACAAAACGTCGTCCGCCATCGAAAACGCTTCGGTGAAGGTGGTCTTTTCATTGGCAAGCCGGAACAGGTTCTGGTTCGGGATGATGATCAGCGTATCGACGACCTTCTGCAGAGCATCCACGCCCTCTTCGGCCTGCCGCATCCGCTTGGCGCCTTCGAATTGGAATGGCTTTGTGACCACACCAACGGTGAGCACACCCAATTCGCGGGCGGCCTGCGCAATGATTGGCGCGGCGCCGGTTCCGGTGCCACCGCCCATACCGGCGGTGATGAAGCACATATGCGCGCCAGCCAGGTGATCGACAATCTGTTCGATGCTCTCTTCAGCAGCCGCGGCGCCGACCGAAGCCCGTGCACCGGCCCCCAGCCCTTCGGTGACCTTGACCCCCAGTTGCACCCGCGACTTGGCGTTGCTTTGCTGAAGCGCTTGCGCGTCGGTGTTCGCAACCACGAAGTCCACGCCGTCCAGCGCCTTTTCGATCATGTTGTTGACGGCATTGCCGCCTGCCCCACCGACACCAAACACGGTGATCCGGGGTTTAAGATCTTCCTGTCCGGGCATCGAAAGGTTCAATGTCATCTGATCTGTCCGCCTGTACTGCCAGCCCGGCTTTGCGGGCTTTTTTCGCCTTATATTCCTGCGATCCTACCCCTGTCGCAGCCTTTCGTCACCATAAAACCGCAAAATGGCCCCAAAATATAGGCGCTTTTTTGCTGGAAACCTCTGAGTTTCGGGATTCTGACAACATTTTGCGTCTACCAATTGTCCTTGAACCATTTCACGGCTCGGCGAAACGACCGCGCCGGATACCTGTCAACTGGGATTTCAAAATCCCACCATTCATCTTGTGGATGGGCCGCAAACAGGCACAAGCCAACCGCGCTGGAAAAGCCTGGCCCCGTCGCGGCCTGTGGCAGACCGTGCACGCGCAAGGGTCGACCCAGGCGCACTTGCTGGCCCAGAATACGGCTGGCAAGCCCGTCAAGCCCCGGGATCTGGCTGCCACCGCCGGTCAAAACAATTTGCTGACACGGCAGATAGTCAAAACCGGCAGCATCAAGGCGGGCTCGCACTTCTTCCAGAATTTCTTCGACACGCGGGCGCATGATCCCGATCAGCTCGGCCCGGCTGACCCGGCGCCGATCATGTTCCCAGTCGCCGGTGTCGCCCCCGATCTCGATCATTTCGCGGTCATCCATGCCGGTGGCTTGCACACCGCCGTAAAAGGTCTTGATCCGCTCGGCTGTCGCCATTGGCACGCCCAGACCCATCGATATATCACCCGTGACGTGATCCCCGCCCATGGCCACGCTGTCGGCGTAGATCATGTGTTTCTTCATGAAAATCGACAGACCGGTTGTCCCGCCACCAATATCGACGCAGGCGGCTCCCAGCTCTTGTTCGTCTTCGACAAGGCTGGCACAGCCTGACGCATAGGCCGATGACGCGATGCCAGCGAGTTCAAGATCACACCGTTTGATACAGTGTACCAAGTTTTGGATCACGGCGGCATCAACGGTCAGCATGTGCATGTCGACGGCCAATTGCTGGCCCAACTGGCCGCGTGGGTCGCTGAGCCCCGACCGGTGATCCAGCGCAAAATTCACAGGTTGCGCATGCAACACGTCGCGACCCGCGCCGTATTCCGGAACGTCGCACGACGTCAGCACGCGTGCGATTTCTGCCTCTGTCACAACCTGTCCTTCAAGGTCGATTTGCGCATCGAGGCCATACGAGCGTGGCTGCGCCCCGGAAAAACAGGCGATCACATGATCCACTCGGATTTCCGCCATTTTCTGCGCGCCTTGTACAGCGGTGCGAATGGCACGCTCGGTCTCTTGCATGGCGGTGATCTCGCCAAACTGCACACCGCGCGAGCGCGTGGTCGCTGCACCAATGACCCGGAAACCGGATTGTCCCGCCAAGGAGCCGATCGAGTTGTCGTCACTCAACCGCCCGACACCATCAAACCGCAACACCAAGCAGGCAATCTTGGAACTGCCCACATCCAGAATGGCCACGACCCCGCGCTGCATTGCCATTTTGCGCATTTGCCGCATCGCGCGCTGGGTCTGGTAAAGATCTTTCATCTGTTATTGTCCATTCACTGTCAGGGCGCGGATCCGGCGCCATTCTTCTACGGCGTTCTCAGTCAATCGCAGAGTCGGACGTTGGCCCAGCCGCATGTCGATTACGGATAGATCACGCGCCAACAGGTCTTGGGCAGTGCCCAGTGCCAATACGCGTTCAAGGGCGGCCACTGGCTCTTCCTCGGGCAGAAGAATGCGCTGCTGCCTGTCCAACACCACATCCCACCGCCGCTCGCCGATCCGGACCAAGGCACGGACACGAGGCATGATCGGTGTCGTCGCGGCAAAAAGCGCCAACGCCTCCGGAACGACCGTGTCGGCGCCGTCACCGGCGATCATCGGCAAATCAAAACGCAACGCGCGCGCGGCAAGTTCGTCGATATGGGCGCCAGTTTCATCCAGCATGGATAGCCCATCGCGGTCCCGCCAAATCACGACCGGTGTTCTTTCGACCACATCGACCTGCAAAATACCGCCGGGTCGAATGCGCGCGCTGGCGGTCTTGACCGGATCCAGCCCTGTGATCTGCGTCCGGATATGTTCAAGGTCCAGATCAAAGGAACTGACCGGAAAATCGATCGGCACGATTTCCCGTATATCTTCGTCCAGCGCTCGACCCGCCCCGTCGATGGCCATCACATTCACCATGAACTCCGGTCGTTCCTCGATGCTGGCACGCATCTGGGCAAAAAAGACGATCAACGCATCGCGACGCTCTTCGCTGGCCAGAAACAGGCTTGTCAGCGAGAACACAAGAATGCCGGGCACACCCACTCGCAGGGCCAGCCGAATTCCCGGCGTCAGCATCCAGCGTTGCAGCCGGTACGCCCAGCGCGACGGAGCTGGATCATGCGAGGCAGGCGTCACCTGTTGCATGAGGCATCCTCCACAATCCAGGCGCACATCTTCCCGAAGGTCAGGCCAACCGCTTGCGCTTGTTCAGGGCTCAGAGAGGTCGGCGTCATACCGGGCTGCGTGTTGGTTTCCAAAAGCACCAAGCCAGCAGGGCCTTTATCTTCGTCCCAACGAAAATCTGTGCGGCTCACCCCGCGACACCCCAAGACCTGATGGGCGCGCAGCGCGTAGTCCATGCAGAGATCAAATATCTCGGCGGGCACGTCGGCGGGCACAACGTGGCGCGACCCGCCCGGATTGTACTTGGCGTCATAATCATACCAGCCATCGGTCAGGATATCGGTCACGGTCAATGGTCGATCCCCCATGACGGTGGTGGTCAACTCCCGGCCGGCTGCATACGCCTCGACCATCACTTCGGACGGCATGTCATCGCTCATTCTTGGCGGCCCGTTGGCGGCCTCATGCACGATGTAAACGCCGACGGATGACCCTTCGTTGTTTGGTTTGACGACGTATGGCGGCGACATCACATGCGCGGCTTCAACCTCTGCCTTGTCACAGATCACCGATGGCACGACGGGCAGACCCGCCTGCTCGTAGACAACCTTGGAGCGCTGCTTGTCCATCGCCAGCGCCGACGCATAGACGCCTGAATGCGTGTAGGGGATTTGCAGCCATTCCAGCAGGCCCTGAACGCATCCGTCTTCGCCCCACCGGCCATGCAAAGCGTTAAAGACGACATCGGGCGCAATGGCGCGCAAGCGCTCTGACAGGTCGGGGCCGGCATCGACCTCGATCACTTCAAAACCTTCGCCCCGCAGTGCCGCTGCGCATTCACGCCCGGTGGACAAAGACACTTCGCGCTCTGACGAAGGTCCGCCCATCAAAACCGCCACTTTTGGGGGTGTCCCGCTCGACTGACCCACAATAGCGCCTCAAAAAGCCAGGGTTTCATACCCTGTGTTGTCATTTTCCGATGCGCCGCCGGTTTGAAAATTGCCTGCGTGGCGTGTCACATCGCTTTTTTCATATCTTACGGATCGCCGACCCGCATGATTTCCCATTCTAGCGTGAGACCGCTTGAATCGTAAACCTTTTTTCGCACCTCTTCGCCCAAGGATTCCAGATCTTGTGCGGTGGCATTGCCGGTATTGATTAGGAAATTCGAGTGCTTCTCGCTCATTTGCGCGCCACCGACTTTAGCGCCCCGCATGCCCGCATCGTCGATCAGCTTCCAGGCCTTCAGATCATGCACATCATCGGCTCGCCCGGTGCTGGAAAAACCTGCCGGATTGCGAAAGGTCGAGCCCGCGCTGCGATCTTTCGTGGGTTGTGTCGCATCACGTTTTGCGATCTGGGCTGCCATGCGCGCGTGCAACTCTTCGGGATCGCCAGTAGGTCCTTGGAACGTGGCGTCGATCAGTACGGCGCCGTCCGGCAGGTTGGACTGACGGTATCGAAACGTCAAATCCTCGGCCGTAAGCGTCACAAGCTCGCCGGTGCGCAAAACCGCCCGGGCAGAGCGAAACACGTCTGCCGTGTAGCTGCCATAGCACCCCGCATTCATCCGCACGGCGCCGCCGATGCTGCCCGGAATGGTGCGCAGAAAGGTCAGGTCGATCCCATGATCCGCAGCCTTGCGAGCCACGTGCGCATCAAGCGCCGCGGCGCCGGCGGTGACTCGCGTGCCGTCAACCTCTAACTGGTTGAACCCTCGACCCAGCCGGATCACGACAGCCCGCAGCCCGCCGTCCCGGACAATCAAATTGCTGCCAACCCCCATGGGAAACACGTCCACATCCTCGGGCAGTGCAGTCAGGAATTCACGCAGGTCCGGCGTATCCGCTGGTTGAAAGAGCCACGCGGCGGGACCGCCGACGCGCAGCCACGTGAGGGATGACAGGTCCTTTTCTGGGGTCAGCACCCCCCGCACGGGGGGCAAGGGGATGGTCATGTCAGCCTCTGCGCTTGCGGATCCTTGATACCCCTGCCCCGATCAAGGCACCAAGTTCAAGGGGTCCGATCATCAGAACGGCCAGCGCCACCTCTGCCACACCCTCGAACCCGGTGCGTTCGGGTCGCCTCTGAACCAACAAGACAACCCAGAAAAACACCAGCGCTGCGACGATCAAAAACGCGAAAAATGCCCACCATCTTTCGCGCTGCGCCATCCAGTACCCAAGGATCGTACCAATCGTCACAAAGAACAAAACAAGCGCGGTGATCATCGCGCCACGCTCACCCTGTGAACAGTCCCTTGATCCACCGGCCCAGATACATCACCGGCCAGCGCAATACCGACATGCCCGCCGCAAGGCAGGCGAGGCCCCACCACGGCCCATTTTCATAGGTCACATACCCCAGAAGCGGAACGCCCAGCGCCATCAGGATGTAAGCGCGGGTCCAATGGTTGTCTTTGGACGGGATCATCGCCATCACATTGGCCAGCAAGATCCAGCAGCAGGCCAGGATCAAAGACAGGTTCATTTCGGGATCTCCGGTTTTTCACCCTGTATGCGCGCCCACACGTAACGCAGCGGGTTTCGGTACATCGAGACAAAGGCCAAAGCTGCGGCCACCCCCATGATCCAACCATACTCCAATCCCAGTCCCACGATCAGGATCGGTGCAGTTGCCATCAAGAACATACCGGGTCTGATCTGATGCCGGATCGGCAGGAACGCCAGCGCGGTCGAGGCCAGAACCCAACCAATCGCACATGTCGCAATCAAGGTCACAACGCATCTCCTATCGTGATAGCCAAGGCCGCAGCAGACAGCACAAGGCCAGCAACCGGCACCGCCAGCGGAACTTCGAACCGAGGTTGGGCCGCAGGGTCCGCCCGTTTCAAACGGATCAACGCAAGGTTTACAAACGTGAACACGGCCAAAAGGATCGCAGCGGTCGCTTCAGCGAGGGTGGCGACCGGCAAGGCCACGGCTGCACCGATCACGCAGCCCCCCACAAGGGCCGTGGCCAATAATGGTGTTCCCAGCCGTGGATGCGCCTTGTGAAACAGCGCGAAAGCCGGGGACCTTGCGCCCAATCCAAACAGCACGCGCGAGGCCATGACGATCTGGGCCAAAACGCCATTCAACGCGGCAAAAACCGCGACCAGTGACAAAAACCCGGCCGTGCCGCCGAAACGGGCCTGCCAGACCAGCGCCAGCGGGCTCTCACTGGCTGCCAGCAGCGCGCCCGG
>CAWUIW010000182.1:0-6926 GCA_963922515.1 uncultured Rhodobacterales bacterium
TGGAACCGGCAAAAGCCTGCTGCCTGCCGGTGTGGCCGGGGTAGAGGGCCGCTTTGGTCGCGGTGATCCCGTTATGATCATCGATAACACAGATCGAGAGCTCGGTATCGGCCTGTGTCGCTATACCTCTGATGAGGCGACTTTGATCAAGGGGGCCCGATCGGGTGACATTGAACGGATATTGGGCTATCCCGGTCGGGCTGCGCTCATCCACCGTGACGATATGGCCTTGTAGCGATGGGCAAAGCAACGGCTGCACGGGCAAAACCGCGGACACGCGGCAACCAGATGAGAATTGCTATGAAAGACCTCGAAAACATCCCCCCCCTGATGGCAGAGATCGGCGCGCGCGCCAAGGCTGCGTCGGCGGAGCTTGCCTATGCGACAGCCGAGCGCAAACACGCGGCGTTGGTCGCGGCGGCCGAAGCTGTATGGGCCAGACGGGCTGAGATCATCGCGGCCAATCAGAAGGATCTTCAGTTTGGCGAGGACAAAGGCCTGAGCGTGGCCATGATGGACCGCTTGATGCTGAACGAAGATCGCGTGCGCGGCATGGTAGATGGGTTGAAGGCCGTTGCGGAACAAACGGACCCCTTGGGAGAAGTCATGGCGGAATGGACCATGGCCAGCGGGTTGGAGATTCAACGTGTGCGCACCCCTCTGGGAGTGGTGGGCGTTATTTACGAAAGCCGGCCCAATGTCACCGCCGACGCCGGGGCCTTGTGTCTGAAATCTGGAAACGCGGTTATCCTGCGCGGCGGATCTGAAAGCCTGCATTCGTCGATGGCCATCCATGCATGCCTTGTTGACGGGTTGCGCACAGCCAATCTGCCCTTGGATGCCATTCAGCTGGTGCCAACACGCGATCGCGCCGCCGTATCGGAATTGCTGGGCATGACAGAGTACGTCGACGTCATTGTGCCGCGGGGCGGCAAGGGCTTGGTCGGCTTGGTGCAGCGCGAGGCGCGGGTGCCTGTCTTTGCTCATCTCGAAGGGATTGTGCACATCTATATCGACGAGTCTGCTGATCCTGAAAAGACGCTGAAGGTGGTGCTTAACGCGAAAACGCGCCGTACTGGCATTTGCGGCGCGGCAGAGTGTTTGCTGATCCATGAAAACGTGGCGGCGACGATCGGGCAGGGCGCCTTGCGCGCCCTGATGGATGCAGGTGTGGAGGTCCGCGCAGACGCCGCGCTCGCGCGCATTCCCGGCACCGTTGATGCGGAAGAGGCCGATTGGGGGCGCGAGTTTCTGGACATGGTGATTGCCGCGCGGGTTGTGCCGGATGTTGATGCCGCCATTGCGCATATCCGGGCCTATGGGTCGGATCACACCGATTGCATTCTGGCCGAAGATCCAGCGCCCGTGGCCAAATTTTTCGAGCGGTTGGACAGCGCTATTTTGATGCACAACGCGTCGACGCAATTTGCCGATGGCGGTGAGTTTGGCATGGGTGCGGAAATCGGAATTGCGACGGGCAAGATGCATGCACGGGGACCCGTTGGCGCGACCCAACTGACCAGTTTCAAGTATCTGGTCCGAGGGGACGGAACTGTCCGGTCCTAAAACGCGATGGACACCATTGTGTCGGTCACTGCGACCTGCAATGCGCGGCCGTGGTCGGACAAGATGGCCGGCAGCAAGGCGAACTGGACCTGCGCGGCAGTGACATTGGGCGTGTCACTGGGGGTCTCCAATGCGGCCCACAAGGCAGCCTCCACCTTCAAGCGATCGGCCGTGCCCACGACGCGCCAGACGTTCGCATCCTGTGAAATGTTGATGGTGCCGCCGTACGGCATTGCATGTTCCACGCATTGCAGCGCCAGAAAAGCGAGCTGAACATCGCGGCGCATCGCGCCAGCTGGACCAGACCAAGTGACGTGCAGGCGTGGATTTCCCATCACGGGTGTATCCAGGATCGAACGGATTTCCGTCAATTCCACGATGCCGTCGCCCGCGCTGCCATAGGCCAAACGAAAGAATCGCACCCTTGCCTCCGCATGCGCGACACTGTCGGCGATCAGGACCATCTCGCCGGCGCCAAGGTCGCCTTGCAACGACAAAAGCTCGAGACCATTGTGAATAGCGCCAACAGGGCTTATCAGATCATGGCAAATGCGCGAACTCACAAGCTGCGCCAGGCTCGTGACCCGCCGATCCTTAACTTCGAGTGCATCGCACATAGGACTGCCCTTTGTCTGATTTGAACGCCATACTTGCACCCGGCATGTTGGTGCGCCACCCCGACTTTCCGGACTGGGGGATTGGCCAGGTCCAGTCTAATATCGGTGGGCGGATCACCGTCAACTTTCGCGAAGAAGGCAAGGTCGTGATAGATGGCGCGCGTATTTCTCTCATGCCGGTTTTTGATGCCTGAATATGGTTTATGATCGGTTAATCCCTAACGGTCAGAATGTGTCGGCGCCGCCTATGACGCAACAGCTCCGGTATGCAGTGGCGGCGGGCCATTTTCCGCGCGGTGCCGATGTCTGATCAAGGCGGCAGCTTCCTCGTAAAACTTGTGGAAACCGACGCGGAATTGCGCGCCGCCCAATCGCTGCGCTACGATGTTTTCGTCAGGGAACTTGGCGGAAACGGGGCCCTTGTCGATCATCAGGCGGGGTTGGAGCGGGATCGGTTCGATCCGTTTTTCGACCATATGGTCGCCTTGGATACAACAACGAACGAGGTTGTCGGCGTATATCGCTTGTTGCGCGATGACATGGCGCAGCGCGCCGGACAGTTTTATTCCGAAGACGAGTATGATCTTGGTCCGTTAAGGCGCTCTGGTCGGCGGCTGCTAGAGCTTGGACGGTCCTGTGTGCACCGTGATTACCGTGGTGGCACCGCCATGTACCACCTTTGGACCGGGCTGGCGGCTTATGTTGCCAAGCACCGGATTGATGTTCTGTTTGGCGTGGCAAGCTTTCACGGCACAAGTGTTTCAGACCTCGCCCAGCCGCTGAGCCTTTTGCATCACCGCCATCTGGCACCGCCCGAATTGCGGCCTCGGGTGGTTGCGGAGCATTATCAAACGATGAATTTGCTGGCCGAGGACGCCATCGATCGAAAGCAGGCCATGATCGAGACACCTGCGCTTATCAAGGCCTATTTACGCTTAGGCGGTTACGTCGGCGACGGCGCCTTTGTCGATCATGGTTTCAACACCACCGATGTGTGCTTGATCATGGATACGGCGCAGCTGAATGCGCGGCAAAGGCGTCTGTACGCGCCGCATTTGGACGGATGACACCGACCTGGACCAGTGACACCCCGCCTGATCCTGTCCAGATCACGGCGCTTGGATGGCTGCGGGTTCTTGTCCGCGGCACGTTGATTGCAGCCGTTGTCTTTGGTGGGTTTGCCGTCTTGCTTTTGCTGCGATTGATCGAACGCCCGATTTTCAGGGAATACCGTCCGATCACGCCGTTCATTACGGTTTGGGCGTGCCGAATGACGCTCAGGATCATGGGATTGCGGTACGCCGTGCATGGGCAACAAATGACTGAACCGGGCGCATTGGTGGCGAACCATTCCACATGGCTAGACATCTTTGTTTTGAACGCGGGCGGTCCTTTGTACTTCGTCGCCAAGTCCGGCGTGGCCAATTGGCCCGGGATCGGGTGGCTGGCGCGGGGCACTGGAACCGTCTTTGTGGACCGCGACCGGTCACAGGCACACGCGCAAACATGGCTGTTTCGGTCACGATTGGAGAACGGCCACACATTGCTGTTTTTCCCGGAAGGCACATCAACTGACGGTATGCGGGTGCTGCCCTTCAAATCGACCTTGTTCCAATCCTTTTTTGATCCGTCCCTGCATGAAAGGACCTGCCTTCAGGCCGTATCGGTCAAGTATACCGCGCCCGTCGGTCAGCCTCCGCGGTTTTTCGGCTGGTGGGGTGACATGGGATTTGCGCCAAACCTCGTACAGGTTCTGGCCATGGCACCGCAGGGCGGTGTCGACGTTGTCTATCACCCGCCTATCGCCGTGTCGGAATACACCGACCGCAAGTCTTTGGCCGCCGCGTTGGAAGCCCGTGTGCGTGCTTCTCACAAGGCTGCCGACTAGTGCGACCGCATTGCACAGTTTTGTAAATTGACGTTACCAAGTATTTAAGTCAGGTTTCCGATCAAGCCGTACCACTTGAGTCGCTGTCCGAATGATCGTCTGCCACTGCCAGTCCATCACTGACCATGAAATTCATGCCGCCATCGACTGGATGCGCGCGTCGGACGCGCAGACGATCATCACGCCGGGCAAGATTTATCACGCGCTTGGCAAAGTTGCCGATTGCGGGGGCTGTTTGCCCCTGTTCCTGTCGGAGATGCGAAAAAACAGGAACCTGAAAGTCCATGCCGGTGTTCCAAACCTGCGAGACGATGTTACGGTTCTCCAAGAGTATTTGAAGTCGCATAGCAAGGAACACGCACATGAAGGGCGATCCAAAGGTTATTGAATATTTGAACCGGGCGCTGCGTAGCGAGCTGACTGCGGTCAGCCAGTATTGGCTGCACTACCGGTTGCAAGATGATTGGGGCCTTGGCCACATGGCGGCCAAAAGCCGGGAAGAGAGCATTGAAGAAATGCACCATGCCGACAAGATGATCGAACGTATCATCTTCTTGGAAGGGCATCCAAACCTGCAAAAATTGGACCCGCTGCGCATCGGCCAAACGCCCAAGGAAACGCTGGAATGCGATCTGGCTGCCGAATATGACGCACAGAAGCTGTATTCAGAGGCCCGGGCCTATTGCCGCGAAGCCGGTGACTTTGTTTCCATGGCCATTTTCGAAGAGCTGTTGAAAGATGAAGAAGGCCACATCGACTTTCTGGAAACGCAGCTAGAGTTGCATGACAGGTTGGGCGCCGAAAACTACGCACAGTTGAACGCAACCAAAATGGACGCCGGCGAAGGCTAGGCATCGGGCCGGAAAATCGCTCCGCTTTGCTGTATGGCGGGCCACGGACGTGGCTCAGAATGGGCGCACTGATGGCCTTGGGTATTGCGCACAGGTAAGGGGCTTGCAGTTCATTTCGGCTTGCCATATACGCCGCGCATTCAATCTCGCAGGCGGGGTTTGGGTTGTTCGAGGGAGACATCCTCGACAGTCCCCCGGTTGGAGCGCATGCTCCTCACCCCCGCCGAGGCGTAAACCGGAAAGGAAATGCAAAGATGGCTCTACCAGAGTTCTCAATGCGTCAGCTGTTGGAAGCTGGCGTTCACTTCGGCCACCAGACACAACGTTGGAATCCTCGCATGGGCCCGTTCATTTACGGCCAGCGGAACGGCATCCATATTCTGGACCTGACCCAAACGGTTCCCATGCTGGATCAGGCCCTGATGGCGGTGCGTGATACGGTGGCGAAAGGCGGTCGTGTGTTGTTCGTAGGCACAAAACGCCAGGCACAGAGCCCCATCGCTGAAGCGGCCGAAAAATCGGCCCAGTATTTCATGAACCACCGGTGGCTGGGCGGCACGCTGACCAACTGGAAAACCGTGTCACAATCGATCCAACGGTTGCGCAGTATTGACGAAACCATGGAATCCGGTGCCGAAGGCCTGACCAAGAAAGAACGTCTTGGCATGGAACGTGACCAAGAGAAGCTGCAGGCCTCTTTGGGTGGCATCCGCGAGATGGGCGGCACGCCTGACCTGTTGTTCGTGATCGACGTGAAAAAAGAAGCATTGGCCATCGCCGAAGCCAACAAGCTGGGCATTCCGGTCGTCGCGGTTGTGGACACCAACTGCTCTCCAGACGGTGTAGACTATATCATTCCGGGAAATGACGATGCCGCGCGGGCCATCGCGCTGTATTGCGACTTGGCCGCTCGCGCCGCTCTGGACGGTATGACCGCTCAACTGGGCGATGCCGGCGTTGACCTGGGCGAATTCGAAGAAGCCCCGATGGAAGAAGCGTTGGTCGAAGAAACCGCCGAGGCACCGGCCGAAACCACGCCCGCCGAGGCGTAACCGGTCTGTCACAGATTTGACATGTGGGGCGGGGTAAGACCCGCTCCAAATTCAGCACGATTTGAGGAGAGCCAAGATATGGCAATCACAGCAGCAATGGTCAAAGAACTGCGCGAAAGCACCGGCGCAGGCATGATGGATGCTAAAAAGGCATTGACCGAAACAGACGGCGACATGGAAGCCGCGGTCGATTGGCTGCGCACCAAGGGCCTTGCAAAAGCAGCCAAGAAATCGGGCCGCACGGCAGCCGAAGGTTTGGTTGCGGTCGTGGTCGAGGGTGGCAAAGGCGTCGCCGTCGAGATCAACTCGGAAACCGACTTTGTCGCGAAGAACGCCGAGTTCCAGGATATGGTTGGCGGTATCGCGACTGCAGCCTTGGGTGTTGCTGATGTTGCGGCTCTGGCATCCGCCACTGTTGGCGACAAGGCGGTTACCGACCTGATCACAGACAAGATCGCGACCATTGGCGAAAACATGTCTCTGCGCCGCATGGCGTCTTTGGAAGCTGACAGCGTCGTCACCTATGTGCACAATGCTGCCACGGCCGGCATGGGCAAAATCGGCGTTTTGGTCGGTATGACCGGTGGCGACGAAGCGTTTGGCAAGCAAGTGGCCATGCACATCGCCGCGGTGAACCCCGCCGCATTGAGCGAAGCGGATATGGACCCGGCCATTGTGGAAAAAGAAAAGCAGGTTCAGATGGACATTGCCCGCGAAAGCGGAAAGCCGGAACAGGTGATCGAAAAAATGATCATCGGTCGCATGAAAAAGTTCGTTGCAGAAGCCACGCTCCTGAACCAGCAGTTCGTCGTGAACCCGGACTTGACGGTCGAAGCCGCGGCACAGGAAGCCGGCGCCACGATCACCGGCTTTGTGCGCTTGGAAGTTGGCGAAGGCATCGAGAAGAAAGAAGAAGACTTTGCAGCGGAAGTGGCCAAAGCCGCCCAAGGTT
>CAWUIW010000183.1:0-6888 GCA_963922515.1 uncultured Rhodobacterales bacterium
TGCGGCTCGAACAGATCAGCAAGACTTATAACCCCCGACAAACGGCAGAGGTTCGTGTGTTGCAAAGCATCGATCTGACTCTGTCGCGCGGTGAAACAGTCGCGCTGGTCGCGCCATCCGGTGCTGGCAAGTCCACCCTTTTGCATATCGCCGGGTTGCTGGATACAGCGGATGAAGGACGCATTCTGATCGATGGTGAGGAAGTTGGGCGTTCAAACGATCGCGCGCGCACGTCGCTGCGCCGCCGGACGATCGGATTTGTGTACCAGTTCCATCACTTGTTGCCCGAGTTCACTGCGCTTGAAAACGTGGCTTTGCCCCAACGCGCGAACGGCGTCGCAAAAGAAGCGGCCGAAGATCGGGCACGTGACCTGCTGGATCGGGTCGGATTGGCGGACCGTGCCGTGCATCGGCCCGCAGCCTTGTCCGGAGGAGAACAACAGCGGGTCGCGTTTTGCCGGGCGCTGGCCAACGCTCCCTCTGTCCTCCTCGCCGATGAGCCCACCGGAAACCTTGATCCGTCAACATCAGACCGCGTTTTCAAAACGTTGATGGCGTTGGTGGCCGAAACGGGATTGTCGGCGCTGATCGCCACGCATAACCATGACTTGGCCCAGCAAATGGACCGTGTTGTGAGGCTGGATCAGGGGTGCATCATGCCTGTTGCGTGACCCAGACGCCAAGCGCCATTAGACCAAGGCCCGCCGATCGGATCAGGTTCAGCGGACTGACCTTTGCCCCGAACAACCCGAAATGATCAATGGCCGCCGCGCTGATCATTTGGCCAAGCAAGACGAAAAACACAGCATTGCCCACACCGAAATGCGGCGCGATATACGTGATGGACAGCACGTAGAAAGCAATAAGCGCTCCGCCAAGAATCAGGTGTTTGGGCGCCGTGATGGTTTCCGACAGGGCTTTGGCGCCGGTGAACAGCATCACTGCGCTTGCAACCAGCAATGCCACGCAGAATAAAATCGTCGCGGCGGCAGCCGGCGAGCCGATTTGCTGGCCGAGCGCCGCATTGAGCGCTGCCAGCATCGGTACCGCAATCCCTGCCACAAGCATGATGAGCGCGTAATGTGTCACGTCGGTCCTCCGATCCACGATGTGTTAGGATCATGGCCATGCATCTGGCATTGAACAAGAGCGGGATTGACCGCATGGCCAGCACCTGACTTTACTTGGACCGAAGGCAGCAGGAAGGTCACGACCATGAAAACCGAAACCATTCTTTTGCTCAGTGTCATCGGAACCGTGGTGCTTGCCTGCGCGGCCAACGAAATGCCCACTCGATCAGAGGGCGAACAGCTGTTCGCTGACAATTGTGCGGCTTGTCATGGGCTCACAGCGGAGGGCGGCGATTTGATCGGCGGGCAGAGCGCGCCTGACCTGACCCAGATCAGCTCTCGAAACGATGGCATGTTTCCGCGGGCACAGGTCATGTCAACAATCGATGGATATGGGGCTGGTCGCGCGGCAGACGTGATGCCAGAGTTCGGCGCGCTGCTACCGGATGACGTGGAACTGGTGCCGGTAGAGGTTGATGGCACGTTGACGCCGACCCCGCGCCCGTTGGCTGCGGTCCTGTTCTACCTCGAAGGCATTCAAACGCCGTAATCAGTCACAAATCCCGCGTATCTCGGCCCCGGACCAAGGCAGATACACGTTGTTTTCGCGCCCCGTGGTTGGCAAGGCCGATACTGGAAACGCCGCGGCCAACATATCGTGCAAGCGTTTGGTGCGGGCGGCATCGGGGGCAAGGGCGCGGCAGCAGACATACTCTTCAACAATGGCGCCTTGCTGCTCGAACCCGAATCTCAAAAAGTCCTGTTGTTCCTCGAACGAGAACAAGTAGGGATCTCGGCCACCGCCATGTTCGGCCGCAGCGCGGAGGGGGTGATATCCCGTGACATGGCGGTTCTGCCATTGCCAGACATGCGTCAGTTCATGCGCCAGCAGCATAGCCTCGACCAGGTACAGCCGATCAGGGAAGTCCGGGGCATAGTTTTCAAGATACCAGTCCCGCGTAAAGTAGACCCGGTTGTAGACCGCGACCGCCGCCGGTTTCGCCGTCACGATCTGACCCGTGGCCGGCGGGCTGATCCTTTCCCGGCAGGTGACACGTGGGCGCGGTTCTCGCTTGAATGTCACCGACCCCAGTGGCGCCCCTTCGACCAGCCTGACGCGGTCCAGATCCAATGCGGAGCCGTGAATGGACGTGGCAAACGCGCGCTCTGTATCGGTGAGTTGCCGGCCGCAAGCCGAAACAACAAGAGCCAGGAGAAGAAGACGCCAAATCATATCAACGAAGCTAGCGCGCCAAACTTGCGACAGGTAGCCGTTTCAAAGACTCATCGCCAGAATTCGGCTGATTTCAGTCAGTGAGCGACCGGATTGATCCATCCATGTGTTAAAGGCCGTTTGTACCGCTTTCATCGACGATTTCGACCCCGCCGGTTTGTCGATCACGCCTTCAGCAATCAACCGGCCGGTGACGTCTTGGGACAGAATGAAACTGTCCCTTCCCATTGAACGCAGGGCATATTGGGTTGTGGTGCCACCCAATCGGTTGCCACGTTTTTTCAGCATCTCCAGCAGGCCCGAAAAGTCTGTGGACGGCCATGTCCCCAGCACCTGACCTGCGCCGCCTTCCTCTCTCAACTCCATCAGAAAAGCAGCGTTGGCTCGCACCGATGCGATTTTGGTGCCATTGCGCACAATGCGCGTGTCCTGCAACAAACCGTCAAAGGTTTCATCATCCATGAAGGCGCATCGACCAACATCAAACGAAAAAAACGCGTCTTCAAAGCCGTTCCATTTGGCGTCGATCACCTTCCAGCTGAAGCCCGCTTGAAAAATGGCCCGGGTGAAAGCGGCCAGCCAGCGATCTTCGGGTATTTCGGCCAATTCGGCGGGACGTTTTGGTTGGGCCAGCTTTGCGTTTAGAGCATCTGCTCCGCCATGACGGGCCGCAGCAATAGCAAAGATCTGCTCTAGCGTTCGCATGGTGTTCCCTTTCAGGTCTGACGGCCGTCATCCGGGCGCGGCTCAAAGCAAACCACGCAGGTTCTCTGGAACGACAATCCGGCGCGGCGTCGCGTCCATCCATTTTGGGTTGATCAACATTTTGTACGGTGAGCGAGACCGGGCGCTGTTCAGGATCGTTGCACATTCTTCGAACCCGTTGGATACATCTACCTCGACCGCCGTATCAAAATGCGCGAACTCTTTCCGCCGAATGACATGCGGGTTGGCCCAGTTGATCCAGAACCGGTTGCCTACATCCACTGGATCGTCAGAGGCATCGTTTTTCTTGCGTGATTCCACCACGATGTCGCGCCGCGCCGTCATGCGCTCGATATAGTCCGGCGTGACATAATGCAGATGGAACAGCAGAATTTCGGGGTCCAGGTCAAACGTGCCCTCGAAAATGCCATGTCCACCAATGGTGTAGGCCACCGGTTTTTTTGATATGCACGGCTTGGAGTATTTCGCGCTCAGCATGGCATTGGGGTGCTGTTCCAAGACGGTTCTGGTGTCCGATGTCACGCCCGCCTCGGATGGGATCAAGTTGAGCCCGATGGCGCAAAGCGCGTCCGTTTCGATCGGGCGCTCTGCCAGATGGACCAGAAGGTTGGCCTTGGATCCGGTATAGACCAGCAACTCATCTACATCGGTGCACACCACCAGATCAAAAAACGCCTGCAACCCGTTGGTGACCCCGCTCAGCAATTGCCATCGCCGCTCCGTCAAATCGATGGACACGTCGTCGCGAGGAATGTTGATCACGTTGCAGCCGTTGGCGATGCGTTCAATTTCCGGATCGCCGCCATGGTTGATGACGTAAAGCTGGGACTTGGCAACAACTGCCGAATTGTGCTCGATCCATTTTGCCAGCAGCCAGTAGTCGCGCCAAACCATCGTGACAAACGCCAAGCGCATCATGTGGTTCTTTCATAAAGAGCGTTTTCGCCATAATCGGCGATCAACTGGTATCCGGTGTCTGCCAAGATTGTATCCAAGGGATGTGCCCACTGCTTTCGATGCGCGACCTCGAAATAGATCAGTCGCGGTTTGGGGGCAGTACCGGACTGCAGAAAAGGCGCAATAACCCGATCTTCCAGTCCTTCCACATCAACCTTCAAAAAGTCCACCCGATCCACTTCGGCTTCAACCAGGCAGGCCGCAAGCGGTCGCACCGCGACCTCGATGCCTTCGTGACCGTTGGCGTATCCAAGGTCGACCCGAGCCTGTCCAAGGTTTCCGTTGGCCGGGAATTGCAACGTGCTGCGTGTCTCGCAATCGGACACGGCGCACTCCACCAACTGAACATTGTCAAACGCGTTCAGTTCAATGTTGCGCCTGATGCGTGCTGCCATGCGCGGGTTCGGCTCGAACAGGATAGCCCGTGCACCGGCGCCGGCCGCCTTGAGAATTGGCAAAGAAAATGCCCCGGCATTGGCGCCGACATCCACAATCACTGCGCCGCTGTCTTTCAATTTGTCCCGCAAATCCTGCGTGGATTGGTGCTCTGGCAACCGGCGGTCACGCCACATCAGGTATTCGGTCCAGTTGTCCTTGGGAAACACGATGAAATCCGTGTCCAGTAACCGCACACGTGCTGGCGGCAGGATTTTTTGCATTTGCCGAATCACGCGGGGTCTGTCCTCGAACAGCGCCTGAATTTCACGCATCTTGGCTTCCATGACCGCGTCGGCCACCGGTTCTTCTATCTCTGGACTGCTCATGGGTGTGGCCCTGTTCGGCGTCTTGGCCATGACGGTACGCCTCTTGTGGTGATCGATCAAGGAGTTGCGGCTTGGAAAAATCAAGGCGGGGCACTCTGTCCTGTTGCCAACAGGGACGCATGGACGCAAGGTTAACGTAACCTAGCCAGTACAAGGAGATCGCTATGCGTTTCGTACTGTTGGCCGCCCTGATCTGTGCCGCTGCGCCCTTGGCCGCGCAAGACGCAGAAGAGGGCGCGGTGTTTTACGAATATTACTGTGCCACGTGCCACGGTCTTGATGCGGATGGTGGCGGGCCGATGGCCGCCACGCTGTTGTTGCAGCCGCCATCGTTGCGCGATTTGACGGCTCGCAATGATGGTGTGTTCCCTATGGCGCGTGTGGTCACCCGGATCGATGGCAGGGATCCGTTGGCCAGCCATGGATCCCCCATGCCGGTTTGGGGCCCGTTTTTTGACGGCGATCGCGGCGTGCCGATGAAGGCTGAAACCGGTCAACCCATTCTGACCAGTGAACCGATCGCCGATCTGGTCGCGTATATCATGACCATTCAGAACTGAGTGGAAACCACAATTCTGATTGATCCAGATTGGCGACGCGTCTTCGTTTTGTAAACGGAACAGACCGTTGTGTCCAAAGGGCTGACCGCGCCCATATGCGTGTTGTTTCAAGGTATCGAGCAGCGGGTATTGCCAATTTGATTGGTGGACGCATTAAAAATACATAAGCTGCGGCTTCGGCGCGGCGCCCGTCGCCAAAGACGGCGCAATCACGCGATCTTCGAGGCCTTAAACGTCGACTTTCAGAAAATCCACGGATGTGACCCCAGCTTCGGTTAGGCAATTAGCCAAGGGCCGCACGTCCACGCCCTTGCTTCCGCCCTTGTGGCCTTTTTGAACGCGCACCTTTCCCAAGTTGCCGTTTACCGGAAAACAAAGCGTGCCGAGTGTTTCCATGTCGGAAATCGCGCCGTCAAACACGGTCAGGTTTTTCAAGTTATTGAGCGCGATGTTCTGTTCAATCAGTCGACGCTCTTCAAGGTTTGGTTTGAACATCAGGGTACGCGTATTGGGTCCGCCAAGATTGGCAATCGGTAACGAAAATGCCCCCGCATGGGCGCCAACATCCACCAAAACCGGATTGTCGCCGGAGAATCTGGTTTGCAAGAGCTTTGCCGCGCGATGCTCTGGCATTTTGCGGTCGCGTCACATCAAAAACTCTGTCCAGTTGTCCTTGGAGTGAGCGACAAAGCGGGTTTTGAGAATTTCAACTTCGGCCGGCGGCACAACGGGGTGCACCAGGCGGCGTATGCGGGCTTGTCGCGCAACGGCAGCAAAACCTCTTATAGCTTGGTGTACCTTGCCGCGTCAGCCAAGGTTTCCCGGGTGGTATGATAGCGCATCGGGGCGCGCTCACAGCTTTTCAACAAGAGCATCGTGCGGACGTAGATCGAGCAAGACGCTGACATGCTATACGAAGGAATAGGGGTTTTAGACCTTTGCCGTGCCCTTGGAATGAACGGATCGCGTATGAAAGACACATAAATAAGGCCACCACTCATCGCGTCTCAGGACCCTAGCTCTTACGGTCCAGTCCCTCAGCTGGCGCGACCTGAACCGGCCCACAACCTCGCCTGGCGCACCTGGGGTAATAGCAATCCTTGTTCAAGAGTGTGACTGCACCATGTGATGTTTCGAGGGCCGGTTCATTTTTTTACAGAATCATGGATCGGATATTGATGTTGACTGGGCAATTCCGAACGGAATGGCGCCGTGCCGACCAGTCTAAACGTCCAATTCCTCGACAAACTTGGCGTTCTCTTGGATGTACTGGAACCGCAACTCCGGCTTTTTGCCCATCAGACGTTCCACCAAATCGCCGGTTTCGCCCGGTTCGTCCTCGTCAATTGTCACCCGGATCAGTTTGCGTGAGGTGGGATCCATCGTGGTTTCTTTCAAATCCTTGGCGTCCATTTCACCAAGGCCTTTGAAGCGCGACACGTCGATCTTGCCTTTGCCACCCAGCCCTTTTTCTAGCCACGCATCCCGTTCTCGTTCATCAAGGCAATAGCCGCGCTTGGCGCCTTGTGTGAGCCGGTACAAAGGCGGGCCCGCAAGGTAGAGGTGACCGGCATCGA
>CAWUIW010000184.1:0-6853 GCA_963922515.1 uncultured Rhodobacterales bacterium
TCGGGCGGCGCTGGCAGCGGCACAAGCAACGACATGACCGCCACGCCCCCAACACCGACAACGCCGCCGCCCAGCAACCCTGCAAAAAATCCGCGTGCCACTGCTCTGCTCCCCTTCTTCGTTCTGCGCGCCGCGCGCCCTGCCCGGGCTGTTTGCTTTTTGCGCGTTGTTCCGGTTTGCACAGGCTGCGCCTCTTGACGCGTCCTTACAACCCTGAACATGTAGGCCTGCAATCTTATACCGCGACCAGGGGCCTTGCCTCTACCCCTTTCACACGGGTGTGCCACATGCTGCTGCTGATCGACAACTACGACAGTTTTACCTACAACCTCGTGCATTTTCTGGGCGAGCTTGGAGCCGACGTGGTGGTGCACCGCAATGACGCCATCGATGTCCAGACCGCCGTGGCTTTGAACCCGGCCGGCATCGTATTGAGCCCCGGCCCTTGCGATCCGGACAAGGCTGGCATCTGCCTCGCGCTGACCGAGGCCGCAGCCGAAACCGGGACGCCTCTGATGGGTGTGTGCCTAGGCCACCAGACGATCGGACAGGTGTTTGGCGGACGCGTCGTGCGCTGCCACGAGATTGTTCACGGCAAGATGGGCACGATGCACCATAATGGATCCGGCCTGTTCAAAGGGCTGCCATCGCCGTTCGCGGCGACGCGATACCATTCGCTGGTGGTCGATCCGGAAACGTTGCCCGATTGCCTGGAGGTCACGGCCCACCTCGAGGATGGCACGATCATGGGCCTGCAGCACACATCGCTGCCCATTCATGGCGTCCAGTTCCACCCCGAATCCATTGCATCAGAACATGGACATGCGCTGCTGCAAAACTTTCTAGACACGTTGAAGGTGCCCGCATGAGCGATGCTCTGAAACCACTGATCGGCGCTGCTGCGGATCGACCGCTGACGCGAGAAGAGGCAGAGGCTGCCTTTGCCATTCTGTTCGAAGGCGAAGCCACGCCGAGCCAGATCGGCGGGCTTTTGATGGCGTTGCGGACGCGCGGCGAAACCGTCGAAGAGTTTGCGGCCGCCGCCGCAGTGATGCGGGCCAAGTGCAACGCGGTCAAAGCGCCGGACGGGGCGATGGACATCGTTGGCACAGGCGGCGATGGCAAGGGTACGCTTAATATCTCGACCGCGACGGCCTTTGTTGTGGCAGGCGCCGGAGTCACCGTGGCCAAGCATGGCAATCGCAATCTCAGCTCAAAGTCCGGTGCTGCAGATGCCCTGACCCAGATGGGACTGAATGTGATGGTGGGCCCCGAGGTCGTGGAACGCGCCATTCAAGAGGCCGGCATCGGCTTCATGATGGCACCCATGCACCATCCGGCGATTGCACATGTTATGCCAACGCGTGCCGAACTGGGCACGCGGACGATCTTCAACATTCTGGGCCCATTGACCAATCCAGCGGGCGTCAAGCGGCAGCTGACCGGGGCGTTTTCGCGCGACCTGATCCGCCCCATGGCTGAAACGCTGGGGGCTCTGGGATCTGAAAAAGCCTGGTTGGTGCACGGCAGCGACGGCACCGACGAACTGTCGATCGCGGGGCTCAGTTGGGTCGCCGCGCTGAACCCGGACGGGACGGTCACCGATCACGAAATACACCCCGAAGATGCAGGATTGCCAGCGCATCCGTTCGAGGCGATCCTGGGCGGCACACCGGAAGAAAACGATGCCGCGCTGCGCGACTTGCTGGACGGCGCGGCTTCGGCCTATCGCGACGCGGTTGTTCTGAACGCCGCTGCCGCATTGGTTGTTGCCGGCGCGGCCGACGATCTGCCCATCGGGGCCGAAATGGCAGGGCACAGCATCGACAGCGGGGCTGCCAAGGACAAGATCGCCTCGGTTGTCCGCATCACGCAGGAGGCTGCATGACCGCGACCATTCTGGAGAAAATCAAGGCGTACAAACTCGAAGAAGTCATGGCCGCCAAAACGCAAACACCGCTTGCCACGCTTGAGGCAGACGCCAAGGCCGCTCCCGCGGTGCGCCCGTTTGCCACCGCGCTGAAACACGCCACCATGCAAGGGTATGGCCTGATCGCCGAGATCAAGAAAGCCAGCCCGTCCAAAGGTTTGATCCGCGAAGACTTTGACCCCGCCGTTTTGGCCGAGGCCTATGCCGAAGGTGGGGCCACGTGTTTGTCGGTGTTGACCGATGCACCGAGTTTTCAAGGTGCCCCGGCCTATCTGAGCGCCGCCCGAGACGCCTGCGATCTGCCGGTCCTGCGCAAAGACTTCATGTATGACACCTATCAAGTGGTCGAAGCCCGCGCCTGGGGCGCCGACTGCATCCTGATCATCATGGCCAGCGTGTCCGATGCGCAGGCGTTGGAGCTGGAAACAGCTGCGCACGAGCTGGGCATGGATGTTTTGATCGAGGTGCACAATCGGGAAGAACTGGACAGGGCCAGCGCGTTGGCCAGTGTGTTGCTGGGCATAAACAACCGCGACCTGCACACGTTCGAAACGTCGTTGGATACCACGCGCACCCTTGCGAAATGGGTGCCAGCCGACAAGATGATCATATCGGAAAGCGGACTGTTCACGCCCAAGGATCTTGCAGATCTTGCAATCTATGGCGCCCGGAGTTTCCTGATCGGCGAAGCGTTGATGCGGCAACCCGATGTCAAGGCCGCAACCGCATCTTTGCTGGCCAATCCGTTGATGCCCGGAGGCCACTGATGGCGTTAACTCATTTCGACGCCAAGGGTGATGCGCATATGGTTGACGTGTCCGACAAAGCGGTGACAACGCGTGTGGCCACCGCCGAAGGTTACATCCGTATGTCCCCCGAAGCCTTTGATATTGTGTCAGAAGGTCGCGCGAAAAAGGGGGATGTTCTAGGTGTGGCACGGCTGGCTGGAATCATGGGAGCTAAGAAGACGCCGGACTTGATCCCGCTGTGCCATCCGCTGCCCATTTCAAAGGTCTCGGTGGAACTTTGCCTGCAGCCCGAGCTGCCAGGCGTGCGCATCGAAGCCACCGTGAAGACCACCGGGCAAACCGGGGTCGAGATGGAGGCATTGACCGCGGTCTCGACCGCGGCGCTGACCGTGTTTGACATGTGCAAAGCTGTCGATAAGGCCATGATCATTGATGGCACGCGCGTGCTTGTAAAAGATGGCGGAAAATCAGGCCGCTACGTGGCAACATGATTTCTGTCGATACCGCCAGGGACCACCTGTTTTCACTTGTGAAGCTGGTGCCTGCCGAACCTGTGCCTCTGCGCGAAGCGGCAGGCCGGGTGCTGGCGGATCCGGTTGTCGCCAAACGGGACCAACCGCCTTTCGCGGCCTCGGCAATGGATGGGTACGCAATCAACGGTGTCGAAGCTGACCTGCATGCGCAATTCCAGGTCATCGGCGAAGCGGCCGCGGGCCATGGGTTCGACGGCAATGTGGGGCCGGGACAAACCGTGCGCATTTTCACCGGCGCTCCGTTGCCCGCGGGCACCGATTTCGTGATCATTCAGGAAGACGTCGAGCGCACAGGCGCTTTGATTTATGTGACCAACGCCCCGGGCCCGCAATCGAATGTGCGCCCCGCTGGTGGCGACTTCCGGGTCGGATCGGCGCTGCCTGCGCCGCGCCTGTTGCGCTCTGCCGATGTTGCCTTGTTGGCCTCTATGAACCAACCGGTGGTGTCCGTCCGGCGCAAGCCAACCATCGCACTGATCTCAACCGGGGACGAACTGGTGTTGCCCGGGGAAACCCCCGGGCCCGACCAGATCATTGCCTCGAATACCTTTGGCCTCGCGGCAATGCTTGAGGATCTGGGGTGCCGCGTGCGCATCCTGCCCATTGCGCGAGATACCGCGTCCTCGCTGACCACCGCGTTCGAATTGGCCGAGGGCGCAGACATGATCGTGACGATTGGTGGCGCTTCGGTGGGGGACCATGACCTGGTGGGGGACGTGGCCGAAACCCTCGGGATGGAGCGCGCCTTTTACAAAGTCCGCATGCGCCCCGGAAAACCCCTGATGGCGGGGCGCATGGGACAGGCTGCTATGGTGGGGCTGCCGGGCAACCCGGTGTCCGCACTTGTCTGCGGACACGTGTTTGTTGCGCCGATGGTGCGCAAAATGCTGGGCCTGCCCGACGTGTTACCAGAAATTCGAACCGCGTCGCTGGCCGCCGCCATCGGGGCCAACGGCCCCCGCGAACATTACATGCGTGCCGTGCTGAATGACGGCGAATTGACCGTATTCGACCGGCAGGACAGCTCTTTGCTGACGGTTTTGGCCGATGCAAACGCCTTGGTGATACGCGAGCCCAATGATCCGGCACAAGACGCAGGCACCGCAGTCAAATACATTGCGATTTGACAACCGTTGACACAAAACGGGAACATGTATAGAACAAAGCCGAACAAAAACAGCGGGAGCGTTCCATATGCTGACCAAGAAGCAGCTGGATTTGCTGGAATTTATTCACAAACGCCTGCAGCGCGACGGCGTGCCGCCCAGCTTCGATGAAATGAAGCTGGCATTGGACCTGCGATCGAAATCCGGTATCCACCGATTGATCACAGCGCTCGAGGAACGCGGCTTTATTCGGCGCTTGGCGCATCGAGCCCGCGCTATCGAAATTGTCAAATTGCCAGAAAGTCTGGTGGGCGGCGAGCCCGCCGGTTTCCAGCCAAGGGTGATTGATGGCGATCTTGGGTCGGCTCCGCGACCGGCCAATGCACAGCCGGTGTCGCCCGCTGCAATGGAGGTTCCGGTGATGGGCCGCATAGCCGCCGGTGTCCCGATCGAAGCGATCAGCCACGTGTCACATCAGGTGGCGGTGCCCAGCCCAATGGTCGCCGGCGCAGGGTCTCATTATGCGCTGGAAGTGCGTGGTGACTCGATGATTGAAGCCGGGATCAATGACGGTGACGTGGTGGTGATCCGAGAAACCTCGACGGCTGATGATGGTGATATTGTCGTGGCGTTGGTCGAAGATCAGGAAGCGACGCTGAAAAAGTTCTATCGCAAGGGCAATTCCATCGCTTTGGTCGCAGCAAATCCAGCCTACGAAACGCGCCTGCTGCCCGAAGATCAGGTCAAGGTGCAGGGACGACTTGTGGGCCTGATCCGCACTTACTGACCCGACCATAGCCGCTGGCCGCCATGCGCGGCCGCGGTTTCAATTCGATCAGGATAAATGGCCACACTGCCCGTCTGTTTCAGCGTGCCAGGATCAAAGATCTGGCACGGCCCTGTCAGCGCAAGCGGCGCAGAAGACACGATCACATCCCCGGCTTTGCAATCAGAGATCCGTGCAGCCGCCTTCTTGCCGGATGCATGGATCAGCAGCCCCCCCTCCTCGTCCATCGGCATATGGCTCAGCCGGTCCAGCGGTCCCGTCCACCGCGCGGCAGCCGTTTCCTGGCTGACCCGGTCACCATCGTTTTCCAGCCAGATGTCCGCCACGAAACCAGCGCCGCGCGCGCGGCTCAGCGCGCGGCCCTCTTCCGTCATAACACCGACAAGAACACCGGTGTCCGCCACCAAAATCGGCGGACGATGCGAGGCCCCCCAAAGGGCCATCGCCGTCACCAGCCCGATGCAGGCCATCGCGCGGGCCCGTCCCTGCCAAAGGATGCCCCACAAGATGGACAAGGCCAAAACCGGCAGCACGCTGAAAGAAGGCGGCGCAATCGGTCGAACCGCTGCGGCGAGCCCCGACACCTCGCGCGCCACGAACAAGATCCAGTCCAGCCCAAGCGCCATGACGGCCAGCGCCCAGCCTTCAAGCCCCAAAGGCGCCAAAGCCAATGCGAGCACGGCCATGGGAATGACAACAAGTCCCATTAACGGCACAGACGTGATGTTGGCCAACAACCCATACTGAGAAAACATGTTGAAATGGGCCGCCGCTACGGGCGCGGTCGCCAGCCCGGCGACCGCCGAAGAAATCACGATGCCCAGAACCGACTGCAGCCAGCCCGGCACATGCGACCACGGGTGATCGCGTAAGGCGGTAAACACGGCCACCAATGCAGTCGTGGCCGCAAAGGACATCTGAAATCCGGGGCTGAGCAAGGCTTCTGGCCTCAAACTCAGCACAATGAGCGCCGCAAAGGCCACGGCACGCAGGCTGAGGGCGCGCCGGTCAAAAAGAACTGCAACAAGGGCGACCGCAACCATGATAAACGCGCGTTCGGTCGCAACATTGCCCCCCGACAAGGCGAGGTAACACGCCGCTGCCGCCATAGCCCCGATCGCGGCCAGTTTCTTGGTCGGCCACCGCAGGGCAACATAGGGCACCAAAGCCAGGACCGTTCGGATGGCGGCGAACACGAACCCGGTCAACAGCCCCATATGCAGCCCCGAAATGGCCAACAGATGTGCAAGGTTGCTTTCCCGCAGGTTGGACAAGGCGTCTTGCGACACGCCGCTTCTGTCACCGGTTGTGACGGCCGCGGCAAATCCACCGGTGTCGCCGTCCAGCTGGCCTTGAATATGGCGAGAAACGGCCATCCGCAGCGCAAAAAGCCGTTCGCTCCACGCGTGGTTCGCTGGTGGTGCGGCCAGCAAGACCGGCACGCGTGTGTAACCCACGGCGCCCAATTGTTTGAACCAGGCATGCCGCCGAAAGTCGAAACCGCCTGGCTCCGCCGGTCCCTGGGGCGGGGACAAATGCGCGGTTGTCATGATCCACTGCCCCGGGACAGGGACCGTTTCAGACGCGGCGCCGTGCAGCGACAACCGCACGCGGGCGGGCATGTTGTCGACCCGCATACGCGTCAGCCGCACATCGCCAAGCGTGAGGCGCACCGCATCCGAGGCCGAACGGTCGATGGCAACGATGCGGCCTTCGACAGGGCCATAGTATCGCCAATCAAGCACCGG
>CAWUIW010000185.1:0-6849 GCA_963922515.1 uncultured Rhodobacterales bacterium
GTCCGTCGGCGTTACACAGTGTAATGGCGCCAACCGGCAGCTGTGTCATGACGCCCCGGGCAAAGATGGATCCTGTCGTACCGTGTACCTCAAATCCAGAACCCGCGAATGGATGCGTGAAGCTTTCATGCGCCATGACCATTGCGCCTGACGGCATTGACCAGACTGACATGCAGCTGTCTTCGACGCCCTGCCCCATGCCAGAGACGGCAAGTTGCGCAACGACGTCAACCGGGTCTTCGCCCAGCAGAAACCGCACCACATCGGCATCGTGCACCGTGATGTCCGGGATAACCCCGCCACCAGCGGATGCGTCGTTGATCCGCCAGCCCTGCAAGTTCTCTGGCAGGTGAACGGCATGGAAAACCCGGACAGACAGAACCCGGCCGATATCTCCGTTGGCGATCAACTGTTTCACCGCACGATGCGAACCGGAGCATCGCAGGTGATGGTTGGTTGCAAAGACAACGCCCTGCTGGGCGGCCGCCCGAACCATTTCTTCGGCCTCGGTCAGCGTCATCCCCAAAGGCTTTTCGCACAAAACATGCTTGCCCGCTGCAATCGCCTCCATGGCCTGGGGATGGTGCTTTTCGTTGGTCGAGGAGACATAGACGCAGGCCGCCTCTGAATCTGAAAGCGCTTCGTCCAAGGATGCGGTTGCGCGGCCAATTCCATGGTCGGCCGCCCAAGCGCCAGCACGCGCCGCGTCGCCGCTGACAACCCACGCGATGTCATGATCGGTTTGCGCGCGAACCGCCGAGATCATGTGCTGCGATGCAATGGTGCTCGCTCCAACAAAAATCCAACGCATGTCGTTCAGCTCCCCCGCACGCCCCGATTACTGGAACGTTCCAATTTGTAGCTGGAACGTTCCATAAGTTGCAAGAGAAAATTCGAAACCTGCTGTATTTTCTTGGTTGCCGGCTAGTGATCCGGTACTTCGTACAGCTCGATAGGCAAAGCGTCAGGATCGGCGAAAAACGTGAAACGGCAACCGGTTAGTTCGTCCAATCGCACGGGTTCAACCGTGATGCCACGTTGCTCCAGCCGCGCAACACAGACCTCGATGTCGGACACTTGGAACGCCAAATGACGCAGGCCGCGCGCTTCCGGGCGCGACACCCGTTCTGGCGCGTCCGGAAACGTGAAGACTTCCAGCTGGCCACCACCAGGAATCGCCAGATCTAGTTTCCAAGAGTCGCGGGCCGCACGATAGGTCTCGGCAATGGGCGTGAGGCCCAGGGTATCGATGTAGAAGGATTTGGACGTTTCGTAGTCGCTTACAATGATCGCGACATGATGAAAGCCTTTGATCATGATCACCCCTGTAACCTCGTAACGACCAACGCTTGTACAGCGAACCTATAATTCGCCTGCCCATGGCGGATTGGCCCCTGCACGCGTCACCGTAACCGCCGCAACCTTTGCACCATGCCGCAGCGCGTCTTCAAGTGCCGCATCGTCCAGCGCTGACACGGCAGACTTTGTCAGGCGACCGGCTTCTGACAATTTGGCCAGAACCCCGGCATTGAATGTATCCCCCGCTCCGACGGTATCGACAACTTCGGACCGCAAGGCCGGAACAGAAACATGCCGTCCGTCGGACATGTACCCCGTGGCGCCTTCGCTGCCGCGCGTGAGAATGACCAATGCAGGACCCTGCGAGCGGAGGCGGTCAATCTTGTCATCCAGGCTGACCGGATCCGGGTAAATCCAATTCAGGTCTTCGTCCGAAACTTTCACGATATCGGCTTGAGACAACATGCGCGCCATCCGCGCCCGGAACCTGTTGGCGTCCTGTATGAAGCCCGGCCGGATGTTGGGATCGACCATAACAGCGCGACTTGCGCCTTCCCGGTCCAACAGCGTGGCGTAGGTTTCTGCCGCGGGTTCACAGGCAAGGCTGATGCCGCCGAAATACAGAGCGGAGACGTCCGGCGACACTTCGGGCATCTCAGCGTCTGCCAGCATGCGTCCTGCAGAATTTTCGTCATAGAAGGTATACGTGGCGTGACCGTCGCTCAAATGCACGAAGGCAAGCGTTGTGGGGCGTTCGACTTTGACCACGTGCGCGGTATCGACATGGTTGGCCACCAACGCATCCGACAAACGCTGCCCGAACAGATCGGTGGAAAGGCCCGTCAGCATGCCCGTGCGCACGCCCAGACGGCCCAGCGCAATGGCGGTGTTGAATATGGCACCTCCAACATGAGGCACAAACCCATCCGGTCCGTCCACGGTGGGCGTTGGGATCATGTCGATCAACGCCTCGCCACAGCACAAGATCATGTCTTATCCTTTCAGAAGAGCATTTCGGTCCACGAGGAAATTGTCGGACAGCGGCAGACTTGCTGCACCCAACGCGCGGGCGTCACTGCCCACGCTACCCGCGCGGACGTTGGGCCGGTCCAGACCGACCCATTTCATGCCAGCCAGTCTTTTTTCTGTTCGGGCCACCACTTCGGCCCGCAGGTTTTCAGGCATCCACCCATCGATGAGCACATCACCGAAATCAATAAGGCTGCACGATGTAAAAATGGCATGTGCAATTCCGTCGACTGCATCGTTCATCCAGCTCTCGACAATATCGTCCGGAATGGCCCAGCCCTCGGGATCGGACCAGATCATGTCCGAAGGATGCGCCTTGGCGCGCATCTGCTTTTCCAACTCGCACAGCGAGGCAACGTCGATCAGCTGCACTTGGTGACCCTGGCGCCAGCCCAGAGGCATCGGGCCCAGCGCCCCGGCATTGCCGGAGCGCCCCGTGACAAGCATGTTGTCCAGCACGATCCCGCCGCCGATGAAGAAACCAATGTAGAAGTACAGAAAGTCGCTGGGACGATCGTTGTCGCCGAATACCAGTTCGGCCGCGCATGCGGCGGTCGCATCATTCTGCAGATAAATCGGGAAGTCCCACGCGCCGGACAGCTCATCAATGATGTCACGGCTGCGCCAGGTATCCATATCTCCGGGCTGCAGCCCCAACGGCTCGGCCCAATCCCAAAGCCGGAACGGCATTGCGACACCCAGCCCCGCCAGGCGATCCCTATGTGTCGCGGGCAGCTGCGAAATCAGGGTCTCCACGGCCTCGTGCGCGAACGTCACCGCACCATCCGGGGTAGGATGGGAATGCTCGCGGAACATCCGACCTTTCACCTGCCCGCGAAAATCGGTCAGGATCAGGTCCAGGCTGCGTCGTCCAATCTTCAGCCCCATGAAGTAGGCGCCATCCTCGGCCAATGACATAGGGACCGACGGTTGGCCAACACGGCCGCGCACCGGTTCGCCCTTTTCCAGCAATCCATCGGCTTCTAGCGCCCGCATGATCACCGACACCGTTTGGGCCGAAAGACCGGTAAGGCGCGCAATTTCGGCCTTCGGCATCGGTCCTAGCTGACGGATCAAGGTGAGGACAACACGTTCATTATGGGCACGCACGGCGGTCTGATTGGACCCGCGGGCGGACTGCAGAGTATGCCCTGGGGGTCCGGAAACCTCTGATGCGTTACGTGCAAGCGCCATATTCGTGTTCGTTGCCTTCAGTGTCGACAAGGATGGATTGGACAATGAGTCTTACTGGGTGTCAATAATAAATCCACTTGATTTATTTATTATTGACACGCGAGTGGTGAATCGGTTTTTATGATGATGTCGGCGGTCGTAGCCCCCTTGATGAACGGGATCGTCGCCGGGCAGAGATTTTTTGGGAGGATCACATGAACAAGTATTTCACCGCTTCGGCGGCTGCGATCATGGCAGCGTCGCTTGCAACAGCTGCCAGCGCCGATGGCCATGGCACAACGGCATGTCTGATCACAAAGACAGACACCAACCCGTTCTTTGTGAAAATGAAAGAAGGCGCGACCGCCAAGGCTGAAGAGCTGGGCATCACGCTCAAGTCCTACGCCGGCAAAATCGATGGCGACCACGAAACGCAAGTACAGGCCATTGAAACCTGCATTGCGGATGGCGCCAGCGGCATTCTTTTGACGGCGTCTGATACGTCATCGATCGTACCTGCGGTTCAGCAGGCGCGCGACGCCGGCCTTGTGGTCATTGCATTGGACACACCGCTGTCCCCGATCGATGCAGCCGACGCAACGTTTGCCACGGACAATTTCCTTGCCGGTGAATTGATTGGCAAATGGGCGGCGGCTTCGCTAGGTGACGCGTCGGCAGATGCCAAGATCGGCATGCTGGACCTTGCCGTCAGCCAGCCGACCGTTGGCGTTTTGCGGGACCAAGGCTTCCTGACCGGTTTCGGCATTGATGTGAAAGACCCCAGTAAATGGGGTGACGAGGATGACCCACGCATCGTTGGCAACGACATCACGGCCGGCAACGAAGAAGGCGGCCGCCGCGCGATGGAAAACCTGCTGGCGAAGGATCCGTTCATCAACGTCGTCTACACCATCAATGAGCCCGCTGCGGCCGGTGCATACGAAGCCTTGAAAGCCATTGGCCGAGAAAACGACGTATTGATCGTATCTGTCGACGGCGGCTGCCCGGGCGTTCAAAACGTTGCGGACGGCGTGATTGGCGCCACGTCGCAGCAGTACCCGCTGCTGATGGCATCACTCGGCATCGAAGCGATTGCTGCATGGGCTGCGGACGGCACCAAGCCTGCGCCAACCCCCGGCAAGGACTTCTTTGACACCGGTGTAGCGCTGGTCACGGATCAGCCGGCCGCTGGCGTTGACTCGATCTCGGTAGAAGAGGGCATGAACCTCTGCTGGGGTTGACCAATCGATAGCAAAAACTGCGGAAAGGGCGGCTGCGCCCTTTCCGAATAGACGCAGCGCCACTGTGTGACCTAGGATCAGCGGTATGCGCACCCAATTCCAACAACCCAATTTCGGGGAGATACCGCATGTCCAAGACTGCCCCAAGCGGGCAGGACTTCGAAGAGACGTTGTCTGACGCCAGCACAACTGTTGCCGAATTCGATGATCCGCGCTCTGGCTTCGTCCACAAAGTGCAGCACGCGCTGCACGTGAATCCGTCGCTTGTCCCTCTGATTGTTCTGCTCCTATCAATTGCCGTGTTCGGGGCTCTGCTTGGATCAAAATTCTTCTCGCCCTTCGCTTTGACCCTGATCCTGCAGCAAGTGCAGATTGTTGGGATCGTCGCGGTGGCCCAGTCGTTGGTGATCCTGACCGCAGGCATTGATCTGTCCGTCGGCGCCATAATGGTTCTGAGCTCTGTCGTGATGGGGCAATTCACGTTTCGCTATGGCTTGCCCCCGGAAATCGCGATTGTCTGCGGCCTGATCTGCGGCACGTTGATGGGGTTCATCAACGGATTTCTGGTCGCCCGCGTGAAGCTACCGCCGTTCATCGTGACACTGGGGATGTGGCAGATCGTTCTTGCGACCAATTTTCTGTATTCCGCAAACGAAACCATCCGCAGCCAAGAAATCGCTACGGAAGCACCGGTGCTGCAATTCTTTGGAACGGTGATCACTTTAGGCGCGGCGCGACTGACATATGGCGCGGTGTTCATGGTGCTGCTTTTTATTCTCGTGGCCTATGTGCTGAACCAAACCGCATGGGGGCGCCATGTCTATGCGGTTGGCGATGACCCTGAAGCGGCGGAATTGTCCGGCATCGAAACCAAGAAGGTGCTCATTTCAGTCTACATGGCATCTGGCCTAATCTGCGCGTTCGCAGGATGGGCGCTGATCGGGCGTATAGGGTCTGTTTCACCCACCTCGGGCCAGTTGGCAAACATCGAAAGCATCACCGCGGTTGTGATCGGAGGCATATCGCTGTTTGGCGGACGCGGCGCGGTCATGGGATCGTTGTTCGGAGCCTTGATCGTCGGGGTGTTCACGCTTGGGCTGCGTTTGCTGGGTGCTGACGCGCAATGGACCTACCTGCTGATCGGCGTGCTGATCATCGGCGCGGTCGCAGTGGATCAATGGATCAGAAAGGCAGCGGCATAATGGTACAGCCTATCGTAGAAGGCCGTGGGATCGTGAAGCGTTATGGCCACGTGACCGCGATTGACCACGCCGATTTCGATCTTTTCCCTGGCGAAGTATTGGCCGTCATCGGAGACAACGGCGCAGGAAAATCCTCGATCGTCAAGGCGATTTGCGGCGCGGTACAACCAGATGAAGGCACGATCAAGATAGAAGGGAACGAAGTACATTTCAGCTCGCCTCTTCAGGCCCGGGAAATGGGGATCGAGATCGTCTACCAACAGCTGGCTTTGTCCCCTGCTCTGTCGATTGCCGACAACATGTTTGCGGGCCGCGAGCTACGCAAACCGGGAATATTGGGATCCGTGTTTCGGCAGCTCGACAAACGGGCGATGGAAACCTTTGCCCGCGAAAAGCTGACAGAACTGGGGCTTATGACCGTGCAGTCGATCAACCAGGCTGTCGAAACCCTGTCGGGGGGCCAACGCCAGGGCGTGGCGGTAGCGCGCGCGGCAGCCTTCGCGAAAAAGTTTATCATCATGGATGAACCGACCGCGGCACTGGGCGTGAAGGAAAGCCGCCGGGTATTGGAACTGATTCAGGATGTCAGGTCCAAGGGCATTCCAATCATCCTGATCAGCCACAACATGCCCCATGTGTTCGAAGTGGCCGACAGGGTCCACATTCACCGGCTGGGCAAGCGCCATGCTGTTGTCGATCCAAACTCGATTTCCATGTCGGACGCCGTCGCGATCATGACCGGTGCGATGGAGCCGCCACCGGTCAGTGAGCAGCAACTGGGCCCCGTCACCCAAGCCGCCTGATCAGCGGAATGCGCCCGCAAGGTTTGCAGGCGCATTTCTTTGCGGTACGGTTCACCCAGCTGCAAACCTTTCGATCCCGAGGCCCACGTATTTCTGCAACAA
>CAWUIW010000186.1:0-6807 GCA_963922515.1 uncultured Rhodobacterales bacterium
CAGCGCCGACGCTTGGCCCGCGGACCAGCTGATCGTCAACCCAGCTTCGCGCAGCTCGTTTGCGGATGTCAGTCGGGTCAAGGGCCAAGCCCGGTCGCCCACCCGGACGACCCGAACCAGCGGAGCAATGCCGTGGGGCGGGTTTTCTCCGTTGTACAGGAACGGGCGCGATGCCGTATCATAGTTGCGGTACGGATTGCGGCCGTAGTCGCGGGTGTAGTTCCGCGGCTGGTCCATGACCAACCCGCCGGGATTGCGGTCCGAGAATTCCGCCCAGCTTTCCATCCAAGTCGGCACTTGGATCAGTTTCGTGCCCGTCAAATCCCCGACAATGGCCAGTCCCACCGCTTGCTGCCACCAGCTTTGCGTTTCCCGGTCGTACATCACCATGTCCGAGTGGCGCAATTTGCCTGACACTCCAAAGCTCAGAACCTGTCCGCCAACGCGCCGGTCAAAGGTCATCCCAGAGTTGCAAAGTGGGCAAAACGTGACGGCCACGGGGATGCCCGCGACCCGATCGTTCACGATTTCATGCCACATCAGGTACCGAATGGGATAGGCGCGCGGCTTGGCCGTGCCCAATTCAACCGTGATCACCGGCTCTCGATCATCGAGACGGCTTTCGCTTGCAACCGTGCGAAACACCGGATCGTCGATCGCGGGAATGCCATCTTTTGGTGGACCACCCGAAAGGATTTCGAACCAGTTGTCGACCGATGTCTTGGTGAAATCGGTCTCGGGCCACTCATGCTTCCAGAAGTTCGGATCGGCATGCAGCGCGCTGACCCAAACCAAAGCGCCAAAAACAAACGACAACGCGAACCGCATCCGAACCCTCCTCGCCGAACAGGGGCAGCCTGTCAGATGACAGGCGTTTCGCGAAGTCACATATGCGTAACCACCCGGTGGTCAGGTGCAGGTGATGTCGACCTTGTAAGTCAGCTCGTCCGGAGTTCCATCGGCGGCGGGAAACACACGGATCACACCGCGGGCGTGTTTGAAGGCGCCGGTTCCGCCCAGAATAACCAGTTCGAACTGGGGCACTGTGACAGTTTCAGCCACATGGATGTCGCCGACAGGCGCTACCACGCCTTCTGACAGGATGGTGCCGCTGTCCAGCAAGAAGTACATCTTGACCAGATTATGGGTCGATTGACCGTTGGGGTCCGGATCCAGCAACGTGACCGACCAGCGCGCTTCGCCAATGGCCGTTCCGTCCGCATCGCCCAAGGGCCGTTCCCCCACGCGCCGGTCATCAATACTGTGCCCGGCTTCACCTGCGTCCACAGCACCGATAATGCGGCCATCCAAAGATGTGACATCAAAAGGCTCACACGCCGACTGCGCAAATGCAGGCGCAGACATAACGGCGGCACAGACCATGGCCGAAAGCAGTTTCATGGGGACTCCTACCACACTGGATCGCAACTTAGGGTTGCATCCTTTTAACCGGGTTTTTGTAACAAGAGGCCAACAAACGGCACGCGCCATCATGAATTTGCATGCCGTTTGAAGTTTCGCGCAAAAATCAGTCGATCACCGTGACTTTCGCCATGACGTCCGGCTCACCCGTGACCTGAAACGTGCTGTTGTCGCCCCGCTTGATCATATCCAGCACATCAAGCCCGCCCGTCACTTCACCGACAACGGTATAGTTGCCGTTCAGAAAGTGCCCTTCGGCAAACATGATAAAGAACTGGCTGTTCGCACTGTCAGGGCTTTGGCTGCGGGCCATACCAACAATACCGCGGTCAAAGGACCGGTCCGAGAACTCGGCTTTTATGTTGGGCAAATCAGACCCTCCGGTGCCTGCACGCTGCAATGCGTTCGCCGACACCTTGCCAAAACGGCCATCGCCCGTCTGCGCCATGAAACCGTCGATCACCCGGTGAAAGTAAACGTTGTCGTAAAACCCATCCTCAGCCAGCTGGGTGATCTGCGCCACATGGTTTGGCGCGACATCTTCGTAAAGGTCGATGGTGATCGTGCCTTGGGTGTACTGGCCATCCACCTGAATTTCGATCCCGGACGCCAACGCCGGTCCCGAAACAATGGCCAACATGGCGGCAAGCTTATGCATCGGCTGCAACCTTGACGCTGATCATGCGATCCGGTTCCACTGGCGGCTCACCCCGAACAATGGCATCGACATGATCCATGCCGTCAACCACGCGCCCGTAAACGGTGTATTGCCCATTCAGGAAATGGTTGTCCTTGAAGTTGATGAAGAATTGAGAATTTGCGCTGTTTGGGTTGGCTGACCGCGCCGCGCCCAACGTGCCGCGGTCATGGGGCAGTTTGGAAAACTCGGCGGGTAGATCAGGATGCTCGGATCCACCGGTGCCGGCCATGCGGATGTTGAACCCGGCTTCCATGTTGCCATGCTGAACGTCGCCGGTCTGCGCCATGAAACCTTCGATGACACGGTGAAAACACACATTGTCATAGGCGCCGGCGCGCGCCAGTTCTTTCATGCGGGCGGTATGCTGCGGGGCCACATCCGGCAACAATTCGATCGTTACGGTGCCACCTTTCAGCTCCATCAGGATCGTGTTTTCGGGGTCTTTGATCTCGGCCATGCGGCCCTCCTGTCATTGATCTTTGCGGGAACCTAATTCCCGGGCTTGCGAAAGCCAAGTGACGCATTGACGGCACAACCGCTTCTGCGCAATGCAACGCACAACACATTTTGATCAGGAGGCCGGAATGGCTTGGCATTCGTTGGACGATATGGATTTGGCAGGCAAGCGGGTTCTGACTCGCGTTGATCTAAATGTTCCGGTCGAAGACGGCACAGTCACGGACACCACTCGTATCTTGCGTGTTGCCCCAACAATCAAAGATATTCTGACCAAAGGCGGCAAACCAATCCTGCTGGCGCATTTCGGGCGGCCCAAAGGCACTGTGAAGCCGGAGCTGTCGCTGCTACCTCTGGTTCCAGAGTTAGAGGCCGCCTTTGACGCGCGCGTTATGTTTGCGGCCGATTGTCGGGGCCCCGCCGCACAAGCGGCTGTCGATGTTCTGGCAGATGGCGAGATCCTGTTGTTGGAAAATACCCGTTTTCATGCCGGTGAGGAAAAAAATGACCCCACACTCGCAGACGAGATGTCAGCGCTGGGTGACATTTACTGCAATGACGCGTTTTCCGCGGCTCACCGCGCGCACGCGTCGACCGAAGGGTTGGCCAAGCGGTTGCCAAGTTGTGCTGGCCGTCTGATGCAAGCCGAACTGAGCGCACTAGAGGCGGCCCTGGGCGCGCCCGAACGCCCAGTCATAGCCGTCGTGGGGGGAGCCAAGGTTTCGACGAAATTGGACCTGCTGGGCAATCTGGTGGAGAAGGTCGATCATCTGGTGATCGGGGGCGGTATGGCAAACACCTTTCTGGCCGCTCAAGGCATCAATGTGGGCAAGTCCTTGTGCGAACATGATATGGCCCCAACCGCGCAACAAATCATGGCCAAGGCGGAAACCGCAGGCTGCGCCATCTTGTTGCCCAGCGACGTTGTTGTTGCCCGCGAGTTTGCGGCAAATGCCGCCAATGAAACCGTGGCAGCGGATGCATGCCCGGCCGATGCGATGATTCTTGACGCCGGGCCAGACACGGTGGCGGCCATTTCGGCAGTGATGGACACCGCCAAAACGCTGATCTGGAACGGGCCGCTCGGCGCCTTTGAAATCACGCCCTTCGATACTGCGACCAACGCAGCAGCCCAACAAGCCGCCGCCTTGACCAAGGCTGGGGCCTTGACGACCGTTGCTGGCGGCGGTGATACGGTGGCCGCCCTGAACCAGGCCGGCGTGGCGGGTGACTTCACCTATATTTCCACCGCGGGCGGCGCATTCCTTGAATGGATGGAAGGCAAGGAACTGCCGGGCGTGGCGGCACTTCACAGTTAGGACCCTGTAAATCCGGCCAACGTTAGCGCGAACAAATTTGCAAGCACCGCGCCCGTCGCCTAGAAGCGGGGCAACCGCGCAACTCTTTTCAAAAGTGGATATTTCTCATGTCGGACAACAGCCAAACCGAACAGATGACAAGCGGCCCGGGCTTCATTGCGGCCTTGGACCAAAGCGGCGGGTCGACTCCCAAAGCCCTGCTGGGGTACGGCATTGCGGACGATGCCTACAGCTCTGAAGACGAAATGTTCGACTTGATCCATGGCATGCGCAGCCGGATCGCTATGGCTCCCGCGTTTACAGGCGAGAAGGTGATTGCAGCGATCCTGTTTGAAAAAACGATGGATCGTGACATCGACGGTAAACCTGCGCCCAGCTTCCTGTGGGAAGAACGCAGCGTCGTGCCCTTTTTGAAAGTCGACAAGGGCCTTGCCGAGGCCGAGAACGGTGTGAAGCTGATGAAGCCGATCGAAGGTCTGGATGCGCTTTTGGAACGCGCCGTGGCCAAGGGGGTATTCGGCACGAAAATGCGGTCGGTCATCGACGCCGCGAACGCAGAAGGCATCGCGGCCAACGTCGCGCAGCAATTCGAGATCGGACAGCAAATTCTGTCGCATGGCCTGATGCCGATCCTTGAGCCCGAAGTCACGATTACCATCGCAGACAAGGCAGAGGCCGAAGACATCCTGAAGGCAGAAATCACCAAGCATCTCGACGCTCTGCCCGACGGTCAGCAAGTCATGCTGAAACTCAGCCTGCCAACCCACGCCAATCACTACAAATCGTTGATTGACCATCCCAAGGTCATGCGTGTCGTGGCGCTGTCAGGCGGCTACAGTCGCGAAGAAGCCAACGAAAAGCTCGCGCAGAATGCGGGGATGATCGCCAGCTTCTCACGGGCCCTCACCGAAGGTCTGTCCTCGCAGCAAAGCGATGCGGACTTCAATGATACGATCTCGGCAACGATTGAAAGCGTCTACACCGCATCGGTGGCCGGCTAGGTCACCCTGCATCTGCAGCGGCCTTTCACCGGGCCGTTGCTTTGTGTGATAACCCCCGAAAAACAATGGAATTTCCCAAATTGGGGGATTCACATAGCGAATCACCTATGCGATACTGCCCTCAGACGCCCGAAAAGAGGCGCATCGAGGCAGAGCAGCGTGACACGAACCAACCGCCCCAGCATTGGCACATTGGTGTTTTTCACCGGCGCATTTGCGCTGAGCGTTTACTTCACCTTTGCGGCCGTTCAGGGCGACTATGGCCTGTTTCGGCGGGTTGAAATCACCGCGGAAGTCAAACAGTTGACCGCGGACCTCGAAGTTCTGGAGGCCGAGGTTGCGGAAATGGAAAATCTGACGCGGCGCTTGTCGGATACATACCTTGACCTTGACCTTCTCGACGAACAGGCCCGCCGGGTGCTGGGCCTGATACGCGCCGACGAAATTGTTATCCGCTGATCCTTAAGCCTATGAAACAGAAACTGTTTGGGTCGTTTGCCGCCTGACGATCCAGCAGGTTTTCCCTTGCGTCATATTATACACTCGCCAGTCGCGTCAGAATCCTCTACAAGATAGTTTAATGCTAAACTATTTCTTTGGAAGGGGGAGTTCGCGCCGATGGCCACCCGCAAATCCACGAAGAAACCGAACGTATCAGCCGAAGAGCTGACACAGTATTACCGGGACATGCTGCTGATCCGACGGTTCGAAGAAAAAGCCGGACAATTGTACGGCATGGGCCTGATCGGCGGGTTCTGCCACCTCTATATCGGCCAGGAAGCTGTGGTGGTCGGACTGGAAGCGGCTGCCGACGACGGCGACAAGCGGGTCACCTCTTACCGCGATCACGGTCACATGCTGGCCTGCGGCATGGACCCCAACGGCGTGATGGCCGAACTGACCGGGCGCGAAGGCGGGTATTCCAAGGGCAAGGGCGGCTCGATGCACATGTTCTCGAAAGACCGCCACTTTTACGGCGGTCACGGGATCGTGGGCGCCCAAGTGCCAATCGGCGCGGGCCTTGCCTTTTCCGACAAGTACAAGGGCAATGATCGCGTGACCTTTGCGTATTTTGGCGATGGCGCGGCCAACCAGGGTCAGGTCTATGAAACCTACAACATGGCCGAACTCTGGATGTTGCCGGTGATTTTCGTCATCGAAAACAACCAGTATGCAATGGGCACCTCGGTTGCCCGGTCGACCAAGTCGCCATCGCTGTGGGAACGGGGCGCCGCCTATGGCATTCCCGGCGAAATGGTGGACGGGATGGATGTGCTCGCCGTGAAAGAAGCGGGCGCCAAGGCGGTGGCCCACTGCCGCGCCGGCAAGGGGCCCTACATTCTCGAGGTCAAAACCTATCGCTACCGCGGCCACTCCATGTCGGATCCGGCAAAGTACCGGACCCGTGAAGAAGTGCAGAAAATGCGCGAAGAGCGTGATCCGATCGAACATGTTCGCAGCTTGCTGCTCACTGGTGGGCACGCCACCGAAGATGACCTCAAGGCCATCGACAAGGACATCAAGGCCGTGGTCAACGCATCTGCCGATTTCGCCAAGGAAAGCCCCGAGCCAGCGCTCGACGAGCTTTGGACAGACATTTACGCCTGAGGGACATAAGATATGGCAACCGAAATTCTCATGCCCGCCTTGTCGCCGACCATGGAGGAAGGCACGTTGGCCAAATGGATGGTCAAAGAGGGCGATACCGTCTCGTCCGGCGACATCATCGCCGAGATCGAAACCGACAAGGCGACAATGGAATTCGAAGCCGTCGACGAAGGCGTCGTTGGCAAGATCCTGATCGCCGAAGGCACCGAAGGGGTCAAGGTGAACACCCCAATCGCCGTTCTGGTCGAAGAGGGTGAAGACGTACCAGAGGCCGCGCCTGCGGCCGACGCGGCCAAGGAGG
>CAWUIW010000187.1:0-6805 GCA_963922515.1 uncultured Rhodobacterales bacterium
CGCTCGCCCGTCTGGAACCGCGCGACCATACGATCGCCGCTGCAGGGCGCACCGATTCAGGCGTGCATGCCTTCGGTCAGGTGGCGCATTGCGACATGGAAAAAGCCTGGGACCCCTTTCGCCTGAGCGAAGCGCTGAACTATCACCTCAAACCAGATCCCGTTGCCATAACGGCGTGCGCCATCGTCGACGACACGTGGCATGCTCGATTTTCTGCCATCGAACGACGATATTTTTTTCGGATCTTGATGCGGCGCGCGCCAGCCACACATGATGCTGGCCTAGTCTGGCAGATCGGGCACCGGCTGGATGCGACGGCAATGCAACACGGGGCCAACCATTTGCTGGGACAGCACGACTTCACGACTTTTAGATCTTCAATTTGTCAGGCCACGAGCCCAGTCAAGACGTTGGACACCCTGCATATTGAGGACACAGAAGGCCGGGCAGGTCCGGAAATTCACGTTCACGTCCGGGCCCGGTCCTTTCTTCACAATCAAGTGCGCAGCTTTGTTGGAACGCTCGAACGCGTTGGTGCCGGCGCATGGCATCCAATGGATGTTAAACGCGCTTTGCAAGCGAAAGACAGAGCCGCCTGCGGGCCGGTTTGCCCGCCGCAGGGGCTGTACCTGTCACGCGTGACATACCCTGCTGACCCGTTTGCCTCGACCATATAGGAGCTTGCGATGGCACTTCTGATCCAATCCGGCGCATCAGGCTGGTTCACAGATGAAGAGCTGGCCAGAGAGGTCGCCACATTTGGCCCCGATCTGGATATCCGAACGCCTGCCACGATCGGTGATCCGTCCGAGATCACCATGCTTGCCGTCAGCAGCCTGAAGCCGGATGTGCCCGGAAAGCTGCCAAACCTGGCATTGGTTCAAAAATTGGGCGCGGGTGTTGAAACCATCGTCAATCACCCTGCTTTGGGCCCAGACGTACGCGTGACCCGTTTACGGCCCGATGCACCCGCGCGCGAAATCGCCGAGTTTTTTCTGGCTTACGTTCTGCGCCATCAACGCCAGATGGATCATTACAGCGCCGCCCAACGCCGGTCCGAATGGGCACCGGTCGAGCCACGCGAAGCTGACAAGACCACGGTGGGTGTATTGGGGCTTGGCCATATCGGTGGGCGCACGGCCAAAATGTTCCGGGATGTTGGGTTTCAGGTTGAAGGATGGAGCCGGTCACCCAAGGCGATCGACGGCGTGCAATGCCATCATGGCGAAGCTGCGCTGCCCTATTTGCTGGGCCGATGCGACTATGTCGCCGCAATTTTGCCGTCCACCGAGGCGACGCGATCCCTGTTTGACGCGGCCCTTTTGTCGCGCATGAAACCGTCCGGTGTGCTGCTCAACGCCGGGCGTGGCGACTTGCTCGTGGAAGCCGAACTGATTGACGCGCTGGATGCCGGCCACCTCGCGCATGCTGTACTGGATGTCACGTCCGTCGAACCGTTGCCGGTTGAAAGCCCCATGTGGCAGCACAAAGACATCACGATCACGCCCCATGTATCTGGTTGGCATCTGGGCGATGCGTTCAAAGATGTCGCGGAAAACCTGCGCCGACTGCAAACAGGGCGCCCGTTCTTGCACGAAGTCAACCGAGCCGAAGGCTATTAACCCGGCCTGCAAAAACCGGTCTTGTCCCCAGCCACCCGTCGGCACATTGCTTAGGATTGAGAGAACAAAACGGCGGCGTTTGGTTTCCCATTGCCCAATCGACACAACCGCAATTTTCAGAAACTCTGGCCAAGGCGCCGTTTTTCTACTATATGTTGAGTTAGAAACAAAAAAACAACAAATTGTGGCAGCACGAGGCAAGTCTATGAGCAACCGGCACACCCAAGAACGAACAAGCGCAATTCTTCGTGCGTTCGATCGCGCGCGACCCTAGCGCGGAACATAGACTTCGCGGCATTCGCTTGTGCGTTTAAGAGGTCAGCTGCTCCGGTCCGAGTTCTGACATCCCCAGAACGAACCATCCGATCGGTTTCCCTTAATCCCCGCAATCGCCGCCTCAGTTTTCCCGTTCTTTGCTACGATGGTCGCGACGAAACACTCTGAGCCTTTTGCAACCTCGGCGAGCCGAGCAGAAGAACAGTTTGTTCAGAAATCTCTCAGGCATCTGGCAGAGTTGCAGCGCGCACCCTCTGCCACAGGCGAGAAAAAAATCCCCTTTCCAGATGGTTGGTTCGACATCCCCGAGCGGCAACTGGCCGATCTGGGCGCCATGTATTTTTTGACATCCATGTCCCCGTTTCATCGGGGAAGGTCGATCGCCGAAAGCATCGCTGCGCTCGAGCCGCCGTTGCGCTTGGGCCAATACCGGCTGTTTCGCAGCCAAGGGCATCCCCGCGCGTTCATGACCTGGGCGGGGCTGGATGACGCGGCCGAATGGCAATTCGCGGTCGATCATCAGCCGTTGCGGCCAGAACAATGGAACACGGGTTCCTCCAAATGGGTGATCGATCTGATCGCGCCATTCGGTCATATCGATCAGGTACTGCGGATGCTCAGCAAAACTGAGCAGACCAATCGGGTCAGAACCCTATGGCATAATCGGAAAGGCACGCGCGCCCGCGTGATCGAATGGGCGCGCGACACGCTCGATGGGGATCTGCAGGTCTCGTCTTACGGGCAACATCAATTTGCCCGTCGTTTGAAGGGCGAATGAGACATGGGCACGCCGACAATAGCAGGGGATACAACCGGTACCGTTGAACGCGACAGCGGCATCGTGATTGGTGGCGACCTCGATGACGTGGGCTTTTTGACCGACAACACCGATGACACCTGGTCAATCACCACGGGTCCCAGCTATGGCACAGCGACAATCGATCCAGTGACAGGCGCGTGGACCTACGACCTAGACGACACGAACAGTGCGGTGACCGATCTGGAGTTTGGCGATACTCTGACCGATACCTTCCTTGTTTTGATGGTCGACAATAGCGGCTTTGGTGCCGGGGAACGTGATACCCAATTGGTCACCATCACGATCACGGTCCCCTGCCTGACGCTGGGCACGATGGTCGATACAGAGCACGGCCCACGCGCCATTGAAACCATCAGGGTGGGCGAGCGGGTTCGGACGGAGACCGGGCTGGAGCCAGTCAGATGGACAGGTCGCCGTCACCTGAGCGCTGACGCGTTGACAGAAAACCCGAAACTACAGCCCATTCGCATCATGGCTGGCGCGCTTGGTTTTGGCGTGCCAACCCGTGACCTCCTGGTGTCGCGGCAACATCGGATGTTGGTACAATCCAAGATCGCCGCGCGAATGTTCGGCGCCACATCCGTTTTGGTGCCCGCCGTAAAACTCCTAGGATTGCCGGGAATCTACGTTGATACGACGATCACCGAGGTGACGTACCTGCACTTGCTGTTTGACCAGCACGAGATCATCTATGCCGAAAGTGCCCCGACCGAAAGCCTTTACACCGGCGCAGAGACGATGAAGGCCCTGAACGCAGAAGCGCGGTCCGAAATCGAGTTGCTGTTTCCGGAACTTGGCGAGCCGCAACATCAACCGAAGCCGGCAAAACCCATCCCGCTGGGCAAACACCAAAAGGCGCTGATTGCGCGCCATGCGAAGAACCGCAAGCCGTTACTGGGCACCTAGCGCGGCACGCCAGATTAGCATGGCCCCTTACACGAGATGCCGACCAAAGAAATCCAGCGTGCGGGCCCATGCCAAGTTGGCCGCGGCCTCGTCATACCGAGGGGTCGTGTCATTGTGGAAACCATGGTTCACGTCGGGATAGAAATGAACGCTGAACGCTTTTTGGTTGGCCGATAGCGCTTCGGAATAGGCTGGCCATCTGGCATTAATGCGATCGTCCAGACCTGCGTAATGGATCATCAGCGGCGCCTGTATGGACGGCACATCTTCGGCTGCGGCTTGCCGCCCGTAAAAGGGGACCGACGCGGCAAGATCGGGATATGCGACCGCGAGCGCATTGCACACCCCGCCACCGTAACAGAAGCCGACCGCCCCAACCTTGCCAGTTGATCCCGGATGATCGCGCAAGAATTCAAAGGCGGCAAAGAAGTCTTCCAAGAGTTTTTCGCCATCCATGGATCGCTGCATGGTCCGGCCTTCATCATCGGTGCCGGGATACCCGCCGAGTGGTGTCAGCCCGTCCGGACCCAAGGCGAGGTAACCCGCTTTTGCTGCACGTCGCACGACGTCTTCGATGTAGGGGTTCAGCCCGCGGTTTTCGTGGATCACAAGAACAGCTGGCAAGGGGCCATCAACGCCGGCGGGTTTTGCCATTAAGCCTTTGATCGTACCGTGACCATTCGGACTTTCATATTCAGTTTCGGTGACTTCGATAGATGGATCATCTTCAGGCACTTGTTGCGCCCACGCATAGTTGGGCTGCAACTGTTCCAGCATCATTGCTCCTGTCACGCCAGCGGCTGTGTACCGACCTGCTTGCGCTATGAACTCGCGCTTCGACATCTTGCCATGAACGTAACCATCAAAGATTTCCAAAATGCGCTGATCAAAATCCTTTGCGGATTTGCGCCGTACCGGTGTCTGCGAGTGATCTTGGGCCATCTGTGCGCTCCTTTTTCGATGTGCGGACAGGGTAACGCATCAGTGCAAAAGACAAGAAAAAAATCGATTTTTCATCTAGATCTGGCAAAAAAACGGGCATACAGCCCGTTTCCTTGCCTTGGATGCGACGGCATTTAGCCTTCCAATATCTCTTTTTTCTTCTTGTCGTACTCTTCCTGCGTGATCGCACCACTTTCAAGCGCGGCTTGCAGATCGGTCAACTCTTGCCCGGTCGTCGTGGTTGAGACGTTGTTTTCTGTACGCGCGCCCCCGCCACCGCAAGCCGACGTCAGCAAAAGCGCAGAAGTGGCAAAACCAGCCACGATGAGTTTGTAAGGCATGTTGTCTCCGTCGATGTCACTGTCCAATGAAATTGGTATCGCTGACCACCAGACTTGGCAACGCTGCTTACTCTGCCGCTTCGGCATATGCCTCCATCGGCGGGCAGGTGCAGACCAGATGACGATCCCCCCACGCATTGTCGACCCGGTTGACCGGTGGCCAGTACTTGTCGACACGAAAGGCACCCGGCGGAAAACACCCCTGTTCGCGTGAATAGGGGCGATCCCAATCGCGTACGAGGTCTTCCATTGTATGAGGCGCATTTTTGAGGGGGTTGTTGTCACGATCGATCTGACCCGCTTCGATCTGAGCAATCTCGGCGCGAATGGCCAGCATGGCTTCGCAGAAGCGATCCAACTCGGCCTTGGTTTCGCTTTCCGTAGGCTCGATCATCAACGTACCGGCGACCGGCCAGCTCATGGTTGGTGCGTGGAACCCGCAATCCATCAGCCGCTTGGCAATGTCATCCACCGTCACTCCGGCGCTTTCGGCAAACGGGCGTGTGTCGATGATGCACTCATGCGCCACCCGGCCTTGGTTGCCGCGATACAGCACCTCGAACGCCCCTTCGAGCCGTTTGGCAATGTAGTTGGCATTCAGGATGGCAACGCGGGTGGCTTGCGTGAGCCCCTCGCCACCCATCATCAAGCAGTATGCCCAGGAAATTGGCAGCAGCGATGGTGACCCATAGGGCGCTGCCGAAACCGGACCTTCGGCTCCACCGGTCTCGGGATGTCCAGGCAAATGCGGAACAAGGTGCGCCTGCACGCCGATCGGACCCATGCCCGGGCCACCCCCACCATGCGGAATGCAGAAAGTCTTGTGCAGGTTCAAGTGGCTGACATCCCCACCCACGTCGCCAGGACGGGCCAGACCAACCATCGCGTTCATGTTGGCCCCATCGATATATACCTGACCACCATGATCATGAGTGACCTGGCAGACCTCGGTCACGGTTTCTTCGAACACACCGTGGGTCGAAGGATAGGTGATCATGCAAGCAGCCAGATTTTCGCTGTGCTGTTCTGCTTTGGCGCGGAAGTCGTCCAAATCGATGTCTCCGCGGTCATCCGATTTCACCGGCACCACTTTCCAGCCGACCATTTGGGCGCTGGCCGGGTTGGTGCCGTGTGCGTTAGTCGGGATCAGGCAGATGTTGCGGTGTCCTTGACCGTTTGCCCGGTGATAGGCCGCGATGGTCAACAGGCCGGCATATTCGCCCTGTGCGCCAGAGTTGGGTTGCATGGAAATGGCAGCATACCCGGTGATGACGCATAGCTTGACGGACAGATCGTCGATCAATTCCTTGTACCCTTCTGCCTGATCCGCAGGGGCAAACGGGTGCAATTGCGAAAACTCGCGCCAGCTGACCGGCATCATTTCTGCCGCGGAATTGAGCTTCATCGTACAAGACCCCAGCGGGATCATCGCGCGATCCAGAGCAAGATCCCGATCGGCAAGACGGCGCATGTAGCGCATCATTTCCGTCTCTGCACGGTTCATGTGGAAGATGGGGTGCGTCAAATATGCGCTATCGCGGATCAAGTGTTCCGGCAGGTTGTAATGCGGGGTGTAATCCTTGTCCTTGCGGTCAATACCGAACGCGCGCCAGACGGCTTCGATGGTAGCCGGGCGTGTGCGTTCATCCAGAGTGATGCCGATCTTGGTGGTGCCCACCGCGCGCAAGTTTATCCCTTCGTCGACCGCCGATTTCATGACGGCCGCTTGCAGCGGGCCCACCTCGACCGTGATCGTGTCAAAGAACGCAGCAGGCTGCACGACGAAGCCGGCCTGCAGCAGCCCTTCACGCAGACGGGCGGTCTTGCGGTGAATGCGCTGCGCAATGGCGCGCAGCCCTTCCGGGCCATGGAACACCGCATAGAGATCGGAAGAGCGT
>CAWUIW010000188.1:0-6801 GCA_963922515.1 uncultured Rhodobacterales bacterium
ATTCTTATACACTCTTTTCCTACACTAGCGATCGCCGCGCTTGCCGCTGTGCCGTTGGGGTATCAGAAAGACATCATTAACGAACTGACCGAAGACGTTCTGGATGGTGCTGATCTTGTTTCACTATGCGCGGGAATGATGGCGTTCATCTTGCTCAGCCTCGCTCTGAAATGGGCGCTGGGCTACATGTCGGGTACCTTGGGCGAAGACGTGATCCGGCTGATCCGCAATCGTATATTTGACGCAAAGCGCGACAAAGCATCAACTGCGCCGTTGCCGATCGCCTCGGGCACGCTCAGTACGATGGTCTCTGCCGAGGCCGAGGAATTGGGCAAGTTCGCAGGCAGCGCATACTCGGAACCCGTTGTTCAAATCGGTACACTGATCAGCGTTGTGGGGTTCATTGCTTCAACCCAACCCCGGCTCGGCCTTATCGCAATGGCGATCATACTGCCCCAAATCATTCTGGTTCTGTTGACCCAGATCCAGGTGAACCGGCTGGTGGCCGAACGCGTGCACGTATTGCGCGGTGCCACCGACAAAATCGTGCATGACGACATAGAAAAGACAGCGCAAGACGTGGTCGCCGACTTCGATCGCATCTATGAAACCCGGCGGCACATGTTTCTTTGGAAACTGTCGACCAAGTTTGTTCTAAGCGCCATCAACGGCGCCGGCACGGTTGCAGTTCTCCTGTTGGGCGGCTGGCTTGTGATCGAAGGCCGAACAGATGTCGGCACCGTGGTGGCAGCCACCATTGGGCTCGGCCGATTGCAAGCCCCAACGGCCTTCATGATCGCATTTTATCGGCAGGTAAGTGCGACGCGGGTCAAGTATGAATTGCTGCGGGACGCAAATGTGTTGCAACCGCGGAACATGGCCGCTGCATCAGGATAACCCGCCTGATGCGCGGTCAGGCGCGCTCGGAGTACTCCATCGACTCTGTGTTCACGACGATCATTTCGTCCTGCGCGATAAACGGTGGAACCATGACCTTTACACCGTTGTCCAAAACCGCGGGTTTGAACGAATTCGCGGCTGTTTGCCCTTTGACCACAGGTTCGGTTTCAACAACTTGGCACGTCACCTTTTGTGGCAGTGTGGCGTTCAACGCTTCAGCGTCGTAAAACTCGACGACGATGGTCATGCCATCCTGCAGGAACGGGCGGCGTTCACCCAGCAATTCTGAAGGCAATTCAACCTGTTCATAGGTTTCTGTGTCCATGAACACCAGCATTCCGTCCGTTTCATACAGGAACTGCTGGTCTTTTTGTTCCAGCCGGACACGCTCTACTTTGTCGGCGCTGCGAAAGCGTTCATTCAGCTTTGATCCGTTGCGCAAGTTGCGCAATTCGACCTGCGCAAACGCGCCCCCTTTGCCGGGCTTCACGTGGTCCACCTTAACCGCGGCCCACAGGCCATCATTGTGCTCCAAAACGTTGCCGGGGCGTATCTCATTGCCGTTGATCTTTGGCATGTCGTAAAACCTTCATCAGTGGTTGATGGACCGTTTTGGCACCCTATATAGCGGGGGCATCGGGGTGGCAAGACAGCGATATCTTGTGCAGCACGCGGAAAACTTATGCGATTTTTGCATAGCTGCGTTGCAAAATCAGGGTACCCGAATCGGTCCCGTTCCGTCATAACGGGCGTCACGCCGAAAACACAAGAGCAAGAAAAACAAGGGAAACGAGATGAAAGATTTCGTTGACGGCACTGCCTTTAACAATGAACAAGGCAATCGTGCTAGGAAACTTTTTGCAGCCGTCGTACTGGCTGCGCTTGATGATGCCATTGCCGACGACAAGAAATATGGCAATGGACCAGAGCAAATCGCTCGCTGGGCACGCTCGCGCGATGGTCGCGAAGTATTGTCTTGCGCGGGCATAGACCCGAACGAGCGGGTCGTGGAAGGCCTGATGGATTTCGTCGGCAAAGGCGTACGGACATCTGTTGCACTGTCCCGCGAAGAAAGCGAACGGCGCAACGCGGCACAGCAAGCCGAGGCTGCCTAAAACCCGTCTACCATCGTAGGGTTGGTCAAAAACGCGTCCCAAAAGGGCGCGTTTTGTTTTTGTGACCTAGAAGAACAGCAGCCATTGCCGGGCCACCCAGACTTCGGCGCCCAAAAGCACGATCGCAAATCCCCGCATGGCCCAACTGTTCCAACGACGCCAGACAACAAAACTGGCGGCCACAGCCAGAAGCAACATGACAGGCACGACAAACCCGGCGTGATGGGTGCTGTCCCAGTAACTGACGGGACTGTCAAACACCCAACCGCTCAGGGGCCAAAAATGCGGCCGTCCATCTCCGGCATGCAAGGGAAAGTCCAGAGCTATGTGCAAAAGGGCGGCACCGGCTGCGGCACAGACTGGCCACCAACTGCGCCAATAGGCAATGCCCAGAACGGTGAGCCACACAAAGACCGAGTTATCGATGGCAAAAACTGTTTGCCAGGATTGCGAAAAATACAGCTCGTTGAAAACGACAGAAGGCGGGATGTTCAAAAGGCTCAGGGAGACCCCCGCCAGCACATAGAGCGACGCGTCTGGTAGAACGGCCCCGATCGCCGCGCCGGTTGTCACAGCGCGATCGCCACGACGGCCAAAGACCGCGAGGCCGAGAAGTAAATGCGCCGGGGTGTTCACTCTTTTCCTCCGCACCCAAATCAGGTCATCTGGCCGACAGCATAGGAGGCAGGCCATGGCGCGGTCCATCATGATTCAAGGCACCGGCAGCAATGTTGGAAAGTCAGTGCTAGTTGCCGGTTTGGCCCGCGCCTATCACCGGCGTGGACTGCGGGTTGCGCCATTCAAACCGCAGAACATGTCGAACAATGCCGCCGTGACGGTGGATGCTGGTGAAATCGGACGAGCACAGGCTTTGCAAGCGCGCGCCGCCATGCGGGACGCCGTGTCCGACATGAACCCGATCCTGTTGAAACCGGAAACGGATACGGGCGCGCAAATCGTTGTGCAAGGCAAACGCTGGGGCAGATCCGATGCGCGGTCATACGGACAACACAAGGCGACGCTGGCCCCCAAGGTCATGGAAAGTTTCGCGCGATTGGCGCGCACTGCTGATCTGGTGTTGGTCGAGGGCGCGGGCAGCCCGGCCGAAACAAATCTGCGCGCAAATGACATCGCAAACATGGGATTTGCCACAGCGGCCAATGTTCCGGTGCTGTTGGTTGGCGACATTGACCGCGGTGGTGTCATTGCCCAGCTGGTCGGCACGCAAGCCGTTCTTGACCCCGAGGACGCGGACCTGATCGTGGGGTTCGCGGTCAACCGTTTTCGCGGTGATACGCGCCTGTTTGACGGGGGGCGAGACGATATCATCCGACGCACCGGGTGGCCCAGCCTTGGGATTGTTCCGTGGTTTCACGATGCTTGGCGTCTTCCGGCAGAAGACATGCTGGACCTGGCCGGTCGACGGGGGGGCCAGTGCAAGGTGGCCGTCCCGCAATTGCCGCGTACGGCCAATTTCGACGATCTGGATCCGCTGGCTGCGGAAGCCGAAGTTACGGTCGAAATCGTGCCACCGGGACGCGCCCTGCCCGGCGATGCCGATCTGGTTTTGATCCCTGGAAGCAAGTCCACCATTTCCGACCTGCACGCGTTTGGCGAACAAGGTTGGGATGTCGACCTGCGCGCGCATTTGCGGCGCGGAGGTGCAGTGCTGGGCATTTGCGGTGGATACCAAATGCTGGGCACCGACATCCACGACCCAGACGGCGTAGACGGAACACCTGGCAGCTATCGCGGTCTTGGCCACTTGGATGTTGTAACCACCATGGCACCAATAAAACGTTTGGCGCTCAGCGCAGCTCGGACCATGCCAGACGGACTGCCCGTCAGCGGCTACGAAATTCACATGGGGAAAACCAAAGGCCCGGATTGTGCGCGTGCCTGGCTTGATTTGGATGGCCGGGCGGACGGCGCGGCCAGCCCCGACGGCCGGGTGCGCGGTACGTACCTGCATGGCCTGTTCACCTCTGATCCATTTCGTCACGCGTTCCTTGCAAACCTGGGCTACAGTGCGGATGCTGCCTACGAAGCCAGCGTGGACCAGACGCTTGATGCGCTGGCCGAGCACTTGGAACAACATATGGACCTTGATCTGTTGCTGGAACTCAGCCGCAAGCCGCGGCTTTAGTCCAGCTCTTGCGCCGTCAGCGCGCGGTGAATCTCTCGCCGCACCAATTTCCGCACATTACGTGTGATGCGCTCGCCCAAGGCACCTTGGAGTTCTTGGCGCACGATGTCGGTTACAAGCTCGCGCAGGCTCTCTTCGTCAAGAAAACCATCCTCTTCCGGCATCAAGGGGTCATCACGATCGAACACCTCGGCGTTCGGCATTTCGTCTTGCCAAGACATGGCCGGCGCACGCGGTCCACTGAACGACGGTGCATCCGATCCGTCCGGCTCCCACGCTTCATCCGAGCGGTTGATGGCAGCTTCCAACGCCTCCAGCTTTTCGCTGAGCGACTGCGCCCGTTCGTCGACAGCGCTGACAGCTTCGACAGATGCCTCCGCCTCGTCCGCCGCTTCGACGGATTTTTCCACTGGTTCCGAAAGAACGATTGGCTCTTCGGTTGCGTCTGATTGCTGCGGCTCTTCTGGCTTCACCGTTTCGGTGGTGTCGGCCATCGATTCGAGCGCATCTGCGAACTCATCGGCCTCGGCGATGTCGAATTGTGTTGCGTCAGCATCCGCTGCGTCGACCGCCGTATCGGTTTCGAGGTTCAAGTCACCGTGCGCGTGTTCAACAGGTTCGTCGACTGGTTCGGCATTCTCGTTGTCAGGCACGGTCGGCGCAGACGCCACATCCGTCTCGCCCACGGGCGCTGTGATATCATGCTCAAACCCGGGATCGGATTCCATCACGGGGTCGGATTCCAACACGGGATCAGTCTCCGGCGTGACCGTCTCAGTTTTTTCAATGACTTCCGCCAGGTCGGCATCTACCTCAAACTCCGGCGGGACACTCGGCTTTTCGGGTTCTTCGGCCTGATCAGACAGGGTTTCAGCCACCGCGAACAAAGTTGCGTTCGGGTCTTCCCATGGCGTCTCTGGGTCAAAGGCGACTTCCTCGGCATCCACGTTCGTTTGCGGATCAGTCTCGACCACGCGCAGGGCTTCGGTCAGGACAAGTTTGTCGACGCTCACGTCAAAGCTGTCCTCTGCGTCGCCCACCTCAGGCTCCCGCCGCATCGTGCGATTGTCGTCCGAAATCAACCGACGAATGGAAGACAACACGTCCTCGATTTCCGCGTTCGTAACTGGATCTGACATTATTCTACCGCTGTCGCCTCACGTTACAGAGTAGCGTTGCAACAAGATTCCCACAACCGATAGAAAAAAATGCTTATTCTTTGCCGATTGCGCGCAACACTCGGTCAAGATCCTGCCCCCGGCGGCTGACTTCGGCGGGCGCATCCTGCACCAGATTGTAGTAGGCCGCCGGGTCGTAAAGGGTGACGGTCAGCCCCAGCCGCTCTGCCGTTAAAAGGCCTTGCGCCTGCAGCAGCTGGTATGCCGCAATCTGCTGATCGGTTTGCGCCGTGATTTGGGCCGCAAGGGCATCCAGCAATTCCTGTTCCGCATCCAACACATCCAGTGTGGTGCGCGCACCCAATGTCGCTTCTTCGCGCACGCCGTCAAACGCGACCTGGGCGGCGTCAATGCGCAAGGCCGTTGCACGCAAACGCGCCGCGGCTGTATCCAACGAGATAAAGGCAATCGCTGCGTCCTGTGCGACATCCTCTTGCACCGTCAACAGGTTGGCGCGGGACGCATCCCGGTTCGCCATCGCTTGACGGACCGCGGCAAACAAACCACCGCCACTGTAGATCGGCTGCGACAGACTCAGACCAAGGCTGGCGCTGTTGTTATAGGAAAAATCATCAAAGCTGTCGGACCAGCCAACACTGCCGGTCATCGATACAGTCGGGTTCCGCGCCGCATCGGCGACCTGAACGTTCAACTCGCTGACCGTGACCTGCCGCTGAGCAGACAGAAAGTCAGGATGATTGCGCAGGGCAACCGACTTTGCCGCGTCTACCGATGCAGGGGCGGCAGGCAGCGCAGGCGGTGATGTCAAGTTGACTGGGCGGCTTCCGACAGCTGCCAGGTACTCTTCCTGAGCGTTGGTCAGATCGCCTTGTGCCTGTGCCAGGTTGGAACGAGCTTCGGCCAACCGCGACTCGGCTTGTGCCACGTCCGTTCGAGTGACCTCGCCCACTTCGAACCTGTCTTGTGCCGCCCGCAACTCTTCGCTGAGCACGCGCACGTTGTTTTGGCGCAAATCCACCGTTTCTTCGGCCGAGACAACGTTCATGTACGCCACGACCGCACGGAACAGGATGATTTGTTCGATCGATCTGAGAGTTTCCCGGGTGGCCAACACGGTTTCGCGGGCCGCGACCGTTTGCAAGCGGGTTTGCCCGCCATCGTAAAGCAACCACGACGCCGTCAACCCAAGGTCAACCGGTGTGCCATAGCGCGGGCCGCTGGTCAGCGTGTCGCTGAACGTGCGCGAAATGCCGGCTGTCCAGCTGATGATCGGCCGCAACCGCGCCACGGCAATGGCGACGTCTTCGTCTGCGGCGCGCAGCAAGGCCCGGTTCTGCTCCAACAACCCGCTGGTGTTGTACGCACCCACCAGCGCATCCGCGAGGTTCTGGGCGCTGGACGCAACTGGCGACAGGCTTCCAAGTGCCGCAATGACCGCTGCCAGCGCTGTTTTGCGCTGTCCGACCCGTGCTGTTTTCATTTGCCCTGCCTACCTTACTCG
>CAWUIW010000189.1:0-6695 GCA_963922515.1 uncultured Rhodobacterales bacterium
ATTTGACACCCTGAACCCCTCCATGACGGTCGGCCGTCAGATCATGCGCGCCCTTGAAATCTTTGGCGTTGGCGACACCGAAGCGGATCGCAAGAAGCGCATGCTGGAGTTGCTGGATCTGGTGAAGCTGCCTCGCGCCTTTGCCGAACGGATGCCACGCCAGTTGTCAGGTGGTCAAAAGCAACGTGTGGGCATCGCACGCGCGTTTGCTGGCGGAGCCCGCATCGTGGTCGCGGACGAGCCGGTTTCGGCCTTGGATGTATCCGTTCAGGCCGCCGTGACCGACCTGTTGATGGAAATCCAGCGAGAAGAAAAAACCACCTTGCTCTTCATCTCACATGACTTGTCGATCGTTCGGTATCTGAGTGATCGGGTCATGGTGATGTATCTGGGCCACGTGGTTGAATTGGGCTCGACCGAACAGGTCTTCTCGCCGCCGTATCATCCTTATACCGAGGCTCTGTTGTCAGCGGTGCCGATCGCGGATACGTCGGTTGAAAAGCAACATATCGTGCTTGAAGGGGACATCCCGTCTGCCATGAACCCACCCCCGGGCTGCCCGTTCCAAACGCGGTGTCGGTGGAAGTCTCAGGTTCCCGGCGGGCTCTGCGAGAAAGAAGTGCCGCCGGTCCGGCATTTGGCAGACGGTCACCAGGTGAAATGCCACTTGGGCGATGACGTGCTGAACAAAATGGAGCCGGTCATCAAGATCGCCGCAGAATAAAAAGCAGTGGTCCCGCCAAAGCGCGCGGGACCGCGCACCCGCTGCAAGCCTGTTGTGATTGCTGGCTATTTTGTAGCACCTGGCCGGCCAAAACGCGCCATCGATAGACTATTCACAGATTTTTGCTATGGTTCGCTGAAATAAGACGAGCAAGCAGGCGGACAACCGCCGCGAATACAGGCCATGGCAGCGATCATAACCGAGATCCGGTATCGGAACGGCAGTGGATTTAGTCCGGACGAAGACTTCGTGGAAGTCGCTGTGCCGGCTGGCGCGGATATCTCGGACGTGAGTGTTGTCGTCTACAATCCGAACGGCACCATCCGCTCAGTCAATCCCTTGTCATCGGCCACTTCGGTCAACACGGTGTTTGGCAAAGATGTTTATGTGATCAACGCACGGATCAACCGGAACGGCGCCGTATCGTTGGAAGAAGACGGGGTTTCGACCGCATTCGTCAGTTTTGATGCAGCCGTAACAGCCACCGAAGGTGCCGCCTCTGGTCAGACGTCAACCATCATAGGGACCAACGGCAACGACGCCACCGCGTCGTTGGTATCGACCGATGGGTCCAGCTTTACCGTCGAAACAGACCCCAACCCCACCGTCATTCCTTGTTTCACACCTGGTGTCCGCATTGATACGCTGGATGGGCCGCGACCGATCGAAACCTTGGCACGCGGCGATCTGGTGCTCACCGCAGACTATGGCCCGGTCCCGGTGGTTTGGACACGGGACCGGACGTTTGCTTCAGGTCACTTTGAACACTACGCGCGGCATCGGCCCATTCTGATCCCGCGCGGCGCCCTTGGAGCAGGCGTTCCAACGCATGACATGCAGGTATCGCCCCAGCATAGGATGCTGATTTCAGGACCCATCGTAGAGCGTATGTGCGGTGTGCCAGAAGTGTTCGCACCGGCCGGTCAGCTGTGCGGTATGTCCGGCATTCGGCAGGTTCAACCCCGCGCACCGGTCCGATACATTCATGTTCTGATGGAAAAACACTGCGTTATTTTTGCAAACGGCGCTCCGTCGGAATCGCTCAACATTGGGCCGCAATTCTATAAAACCCTGCCGCGTACGGCGCGTGTCGAACTAACGAAACTGACACGTGTGGACGACTTGCCTTTGGCGCGCATGGAACTTCGTGGCAGACGACTGCGCAAACTGCTGGAACGGCACACCAAAAACAGCCGGGCGCTGCTCGAACCTGTGCGCAGCACCTACAAGATCGCTGTTTGACGCATCGTCAGATCAACTGCCCCAGATGACCCGCACATAGTTGCGCGTTTCCTTGTACGGTGGCACGCCACCATGCTTTTTGACCGCTTGCGGCCCGGCGTTATAGGCCGCCAGCGCAAGGCGCCACGAACCAAACTCTTCGTATTGCCGGGCCAGGTAGCGGGCGCCACCTTCCAGGTTTTCGCTTGGATCCCATGGGTCGACACCAAGCGCCTTAGCCGTCGCGGGCATCAATTGTGCCAGACCCATCGCGCCCTTGTGCGACTTTGCACGTGGGTTCCAGTTGCTTTCTTGCTGCACCAGACGGGCGAACAGCTCTTCGGGCACGCCGTGCTTGCGCGCCGCGGCCTTGGCCAGGTCCAGATACTTGCCCCGGTACTTGCCGTCATAACTTAGCGGGCCCCATTTGGTCGGAGTATGGATTGGTGGTGGTTGCAGACGAACCGAATTCGCATATTGGCTGGCCCCACGCGTATCCAGAACCCGCGTTTGCGAGCTGAACAGTTGGGACCTGTTCTTCGTGGAAAATATGTCGGCTTGCACCGGCAGTCCCATCATCAGGGTTGCCAAGCCGCCCGCGATCAGACGTTTCATTCTGCTCGTTGCCTGCCCCCGCTTGCGCATTGCGAGAGCTATGCCACAAATCGTTAAAGATATCCATATCTGGTGTAGAGGGAACATTAACCGTGTTTCAACCCCCGCCTGAGATGGGTAATCTCATGCAACGCCGTACAAGGATTCGGCGGCAGTCAGACAGCCAAGGGGAGCAGCACATGGCCGGATCGGTGAACAAGGTAATTTTGATCGGCAATCTTGGTCGCGACCCAGAGGTGCGGACATTTCAAAACGGGGGCAAGGTGTGCAACCTGCGCATCGCCACGTCTGAAACCTGGAAAGATCGCAACACAGGCGAGCGACGCGAACGCACAGAATGGCACTCGGTCGCGATCTTTTCTGAACCGCTGGCCCGCGTGGCCGAGCAATACCTGCGCAAGGGTTCCAAGGTGTATATCGAAGGACAACTGGAAACCCGCAAATGGCAGGATCAGTCGGGCCAGGACCGGTACTCGACCGAGGTTGTTTTGCGGCCATATACCTCGACCTTGACCATGCTGGACGGACGCGGCGATAGCGGCGGCGGTGGATCTTATGGCGGACAGGCCGGCGGCGGTTATGGGGGCGGCTACGAGTCCGGACCCCCGGACGACCGGTTTGGAGGCAATCAGCCCGCGCCAGCCTCCCGCGACATGGATGACGAGATTCCGTTCTAAACCCGTCATCCAGCGGTCATAGCCCCGTGTCAGCGTCTTCTCGAACCAAGGAGACGACCGACATGACAAAGACACCAATCGCGCCCGTCATCGCCATTGAAGACCTGCTGGCCAATCCAGAATTCTGTGACCACAATCCGCGCCGAGGCGACTTCGAGGCGCGGTTTGCACTGATCGGTCAGGCGCTTGACACGCGCGGCATCGGCATCAACCTGACCATCATACCCGCGCGCAGCAAAGCCCATCCGCGACACTATCACTATATCAACGACGAGATGTTCGTGATCCTCGAAGGCACCGGGGTTCTGCATTACGGCAAAGATGACCACCCCCTGAAGCCGATGGACGTGGTTTCGATCACCGCAGGCACCGGCGTTCCGTTTCAGATTGAAAACACAGGCGATGCCGAGTTGCGCATGCTGGCCTTGTCAACGATGTTCGCGGCCGACGTGTTCCATTATCCCGACAGCGACAAGTATGGGGTGATGGCCAATGGCACGCCATTTCGGTCCATGGGCTCTGATCGCTTGCCCCGTTTTGCCAAATGGGTATCGGCTGATATGAACGTGCCCTATTGGCGCGATGAAGTTCCTCCCGAAGACGAAAAGGAAACGCCCTAACCCCGCGCAGCCAAAGCTTCGGCCAGCACCGATCGCACGGCGTCAGGCGGAACATCCGATGTGACAAACGCCGCACCGATCCGATGCGCCAGGATGAACCGCAGCTGTCCGTTGATCACCTTCTTGTCCTGCGCCATCAGATCCAGCAAGGCCTCGGCATCGGGCAGCGCGCCGTCGATGTCCGACAGATCCGTTTTCATGCCCATCGCCCTGAGGTGGGCGCGAACTCGGCTGGGATCTTCTTGCGGGCACAGTCCCAGCCGAGAAGAAAGCTCGAACGCCAAGGCGCAGCCGATCGCAACTCCTTCGCCATGCAAGAGCCGATCTGAATAGCCGGTCGCGGCCTCAAGCGCGTGACAAAAGGTATGTCCAAGGTTCAAAAGGGCCCGATCGGCTTGTTCTGTTTCGTCGCGCGCCACAATATCTGCTTTCATTTGTACAGACCGGGTGACCGCTTCGACACGGGCAGACATATCGCCAGATGATAACGCCGGGCCGTTGTCTTCAAGCCACGAAAAGAACTCTGCATCCCCCAGCAGTCCGTACTTCACGACCTCGCCGTATCCGGCGAGGAAATCACGCTTGGTCAGCGTGCCCAGCACATCCGTGTCAGCCAAAACATGCGACGGTTGATGAAAGGCCCCGATCAGGTTTTTGCCGTGCGGGGCGTTGATGCCCGTTTTGCCCCCCACCGAGCTGTCAACCTGAGCCAGCAGGCTTGTCGGGATCTGCACGAACCGGACGCCGCGTCGCAGGATTGCGGCCGCGAACCCGGCCAGATCGCCAATCACGCCGCCGCCCAGGGCAATCACCACATCGTTGCGTTCAACTTTCTCGTCGAGCAGCCATTCGACAGACCGGCTGAGCTGCGCCCAGTTTTTCGTGGCCTCACCCGCCGGCAGGACCAAGGCAGACATCTTGATCCCTGCGGCGCACAACCCTGTCTCCAGTGCGGACAAGTGCAGATCGGCAACGCGTTCATCGGTCAAGACCGCAACGCGCGGGCGCGCCAGCAGATGTTTGATCCGCTGCCCGGCCTCGGCCAAGAGCCCCGGACCAATATCAACCTTGTAAGAGCGCTCTCCAAGGTCCACCGAAACAACGTTGTGCATCTAGATCACTTCCAAGACATCAGGTCGACTCAACAACCGCTCGATCACACGGCTGACCATATCGTCGATCGCTGTGTGCTCATCTGACTTCGCCACAAGGTCCGCTTGCGCATAAAGTGGAACACGCGCATCGTAAAGCTTGGTCAAAGTCGCTTTCGGGTCCTGTGTCCGCAACAGCGGGCGCGTGTCCTTGTGGCGCACACGCTGCCACAAGACCTCAAGGTCAGCGCGCAACCACAAAGATACGCCATGCTCCGAAATCAGGGTGCGGTTTTCTGCCGACAAAAACGCCCCCCCGCCGGTTGATAATATGCCCCTCTTCTCTTCCAGTAGGCGCTTGATCACCTGGGTCTCTTTGGCGCGAAAAAACGGCTCTCCGTCGCGTTCAAAGATTTCGGGAATCGACATATTGGCTGCAGCTTCGATTTCCTGGTCACTGTCGAGGAACGGCACGCCCAAACGCGCGGCCAATGCACGCCCAACAGCGGTTTTGCCAGCGCCCATCATACCAACCATCACCACGGTTTTATTCAGCCTGTACCGAGTGTTGGGCGCATCTTTATCGGCCATCGCATGCTCAATTTTGCTCATTGTTATGTGAATGACGTGATCTTGGAGAAAAGGCTAGGTATAACTTTGCCAAAACAACAGACCCCAAGAGGCAGACGCGGCATGTTAGGACGATTGATCAAGGCGCTGGTGTACTTGGCTGTACTCGGGTTCATCGCGCTGGTTGCTTATGCATATCTCGGCCCTTTTTTCGGCGCCGACTTTTCCCCGCCACAAACAGACGTGGCCACACCGGTCATTTTGGATGCGAATTAACCCTACCCATGCCCTGACCGCTATGCTTTTTGCGGCGAGTGCGACAAGCGGATCAACGCAGGATCAGCCGCTCTCGGCGATCGAATGGCTGGCCCCGGCCCCGGAAGACGGCCTTGCTGGCCAGCCCGGTGAAGCCCCTGTCGCTGACACGGTCGAAGACCCGGAAATCGCCGTATCCGAGCTTGGCGCGCCCGCGTTGCCTGTGGGCCTTGTCTCGCCATCGGCCACCGGCTTTTCACCGGATTTGTTCACGCGCAGCGATCCAACCGTCACCGCACGGCTTATTCGTCAGGTGCCGGTGCGCCGAAATCCGGCCATGCAAAGACTGCTGTATGCGCTTTTGCTGACGGAAACCCTAGGCACCACCGGCGGCGACCCATCCGATCCCTTGCTGCTGGCCCGCATCGACCGGCTGATGGATCTTGGAGCCGTGGACGCAGCACAGTCCCTGGCGGAACTGGCCGATCCAAAACGGTCGCCAGAGCTTTTTGAACGCTGGTTCGAAGCCACGCTTTTGAACGGGCAAGATGCCCGAAGTTGCAGCACGCTGTTGTCCTTGCCCGGTTTGACAACCGACTACGGCGCCCGCGTGTTTTGTTCGACCCGGCTCGGCGACTGGCCCGCAGCCGCGATCATTTTGGACAATGCCGCCATATTGGGGGACATCGATCCGCAAAAAGCGCAGTTGCTGGACGTGTTCTTGCATCCCGAGCTCAACGAAGGCAGCCCGCCGCTTACGGTGCCGCGCGCGCCCGATGCGCTGACCTTCCGCCTGTTCGAAGCCATTGGCGAGCCGTTGCCAACCGCACCCCTGCCCCGAAAATTCGCCACCGCCGATCTGCGCGACATCGTGGGCTGGAAAGCCCAGTTGGAAGCGGCCGAGCGACTGGCCCGAAGCGGT
>CAWUIW010000190.1:0-6668 GCA_963922515.1 uncultured Rhodobacterales bacterium
TTCTCGTCCTTGGAGTTTGGCAAAACAAATGGCACCTCGACCCCCCGGCGGCAGGCAGGGCGTTCTTTCATCGCATCTTTCCAACGGCCCAAATGCTCCAAACCGTCTGCATGGATGCCGGACCAGCGATGCGTTCGCACCCAACACCAATTGGCGATGTCGGCGATCGAGAAATCACCGGCCAGCCATTCATGATTGGCCAAATGACTGTCCAGCACTTCGAACAACCGGCGTCCTTCGTTTTGGTAGCGTTCGATTGCCGGTTGGATTTTCTCCGGCATGTAGCGATAAAAAACGTTGGCTTGCCCCATCATTGGACCAACGCCGCCCATCTGGAACATCAGCCACTGAATGACTTGCGACCGGCCCTTGGCATCGGTTGGCAACAAGCGCCCGGTTTTTTCCGCGAGATAGATCATGATCGCGCCGGATTCAAAGACGGCAAAATCCCCGGCATCGCGGTCCACGATCGTTGGGATACGACCGTTTGGATTCAGAGCAAGATACTCCGGCTTTTTTTGCTCGCCTTCCGCGATGTTCACGAAATGGGTGTCGTAAGGCAAAGCCAGTTCTTCCAGCGTGACCGATGCCTTCCAGCCATTCGGCGTTGGTGCGGTGTAAAGATCAATCATATTGTGCTCCGCATGCCCACCTAATCGGCAATCTTCGCGAGGCGTTCACTGATGATGTCGCTCGCTTCCCAGACGATGCGGTCGACCAGTTCCTCGCAGTTTGGAATGTCCTTGACAAAAGCACCGGACATTCCGGCTGTGACCATCCCAGCCTCGATATCACCCGTGCTCCACGCCTTTTCCTGATTTTCACCGGACACGTAGGCATGGACATCCTTGAAAGCGCCGCCTTCAGCCTCGATCTGGGATACCTTTTGGGCGATCTCATTCTTGTAGACGCGCGCCGTATTGCGGAAACTGCGGAAGATCAGCTGTGTCTGGTTTTCGTCCATCTCGACGATCTTTTGCTTAATACCATCATGCACCGGGGCTTCTTTGGTCGCCAAAAAGCGGGTGCCCATATTGACCCCTTCGCATCCGAGAGCCAATGCTGCCGCCAAACCGCGGCCGTCCCCAATACCGCCAGAGGCCACGACCGGAATGCTCAAGGCTTGCGCTGCGGCTGGGAACAGAACCAGACCACCTACATCCTGTTCGCCGGGATGGCCTGCGCATTCGAACCCATCGATGCTGACAACGTCGACCCCGACGCGCTCGGCAGCCAGAGCGTGGCGAACCGTAACGGCCTTGTGTATGACCTTGATACCAGCGGCTTTGAAATACGGCATGAAGGGCTCCGGACTGCGCCCTGCCGTCTCAACGATTTTCACACCGCTGTTGATGATGACTTTCAGGTAGTCTTCGTAGTTCACTTCGGTGGCGACCACCCCGACAGTCAGGTTCACTCCAAATGGCTTTTTTGTCAGCGTCTGGCACTTCTCGATCTCTGCCGCCAAACCGTCCGGTGTGGGCTGGGTCAGGGCCGTCATGATCCCCAAGGCGCCCGCATTTGAAACAGCGGCGGCCAGTTCAGCTGTGCCCACCCGCATCATGCCACCGCAGATGATTGGAACTTCAATACCCAACAGCTCCGTGAGTCTTGTCTTCATGTTCTGTCCCTTCGTTCGGTCCGGCCAAGGCAAGAGTGCGCCGGCGCGGGTGCTATGCTTGAGTTTTCCATAGAGCTGTCAGTTGGCCCCGATAGGGCCGATCAGCGCGTTTGCCAATTTGCGACGTTGATAGACGCCATCGCCCAGCAACGCCTGGTTGTGCAAATTCCGCTTGAAGTAAATGTGCAGGGCGTGCTCCCAGGTGAACCCGATACCGCCATGCAGTTGAATGGCCCGGTTCGATATGTAAGCAGCCGCGTCTGACGCCGCGCTTTTGGCCATGCGCGCCGCTGTTTCAGCACCGGGTGTTTCTGCATCTATTTCAGCGGCTGCGTGGTACAGCAGCGACCGCGCCCGATCGATATCGACCATCGCATTCACGAGCGGATGCTTTACCGCCTGGAAAAAACCGATGGGCCGGTCAAACTGGACCCGCTCGTTGGCATAAGCCACCGTTGTTTGCAAAAGCCATTCCGAAGCACCAACAAGATCGGCGGCGACAAGAACCATAAAACGCGGCCATGCGGCCGTTAGAATACCCGCAGCCTCGCGGGTCACGATCGCATCCTCACGCACCGCAACATTTTCGAAATGCACCGTCGCTTGGTCACGGGTCAGGTCATGGATGTGATCCTGTTCAAGTGTCACGCCATCTGCATCGGTGGGCACCGCACACAACAGCAGCTGATCGCCCAAACGTGCGCTGGCAATCAACGTGTCGACCTTGAACGCATCCTGCACAAAACCTGCAACGCCGTTCAGCACCAGACCGTCGCCAACTTCCTTGGCATCCAGGGGGGCGTCTGCAGGCTCCCAGCTGCCTGATGCGCTCGTCAGGGCCAAGCTTGCCGTCATTCCGGTTTCCGCGATACCGGACAAGATCCGTTTTGCCGCGGCGCCGCCCGCCGATCTAAGCAGCAAACTGGCAGACAAGGTCGGCACCAAGGGCGAGGGCAATGCAGCGCGGCCACATTCTTCGACCATGCCGGCGATACCAACAAGCGAGATATCAGAGCCGCCTTCGTCTTCACCGACGGCAAGCCCGGTCCAACCCAGCGCCACGATCTCGGACCACAGCTCGGCATCCCAAGGTGCACGTTGGCCTTCGTCATATATGGGGTCCGGCGCCTCGGCGACCAGCCGGCGCAGCGTATCGGTCGGCAGCCTCTCGTCCAGAAACTTGCGCGCTACATCACGCAACATTGCTTCGTCTTCACCAAATCCAAAGTTCTTTGGAGCGATCTTTTGATCCAGCATTTCCGCTCTCCTATTTCGATTTTGGCAGGCCAAGCACACGCTCGCCCAAGATGTTGCGTTGGATTTCGTTGGTCCCTGCGGCAATCGTATTGCCAAAAGAATTCAGGTAGGCCAGCGGCCAGTGGCCAGCGCCAGGGGCGCGGGGATCAAGCTTGTAGAGCGTGGACTGGGCACCCGCGATGTCGACCCCGAGCTGGGCATTACCCTGATCGAACTCAGTGATGGCCAACTTGGCCTGTAACGGAATGCGCATAGGGTGATCGCACAGCTCGGGGACCTGGGCGCGTCTGGCACTTTGGCGCAACCCTTCGGCAATGATCGCGCGCTGCATGATCGCGTCGCGCGTCACAGGATCGTCAGCTGCAACTCCACCGCCGCGTTGGACGCTTTGCGCGAGCTCGATCAGTTTCTGGATTGACGCGGACGGATCACCCGCCCCGCCGCCACTGCTGCCTGCACTTTCCGTTGCACCGCGTTCGGATGACAAAGTGGTCATCGCTACCGACCAACCTTTGCCGACCTCGTCCAATCGGTACGCATCTGGAATGCGCACATCTTCGAAAAAGACCTCGTTGAACCCCGTTTCGCCGGTGATCTTGATCAAGGGGCGAACGGTGACCCCCTCATGTCCTTCGATCGGGCACAGAAAATAGGTCAAACCTTCGTACTTGTGATCGGTGCTGGTGCGCGTAACCAGGATCATCCACTTGGCAAAGTGCCCAAGGCTTGTCCAAACTTTGTGCCCGTTGACAATCCACTCATCACCATCCCGGACCGCAGAGGTGCGCTGGTTGGACAAGTCTGACCCGGCGCCCGGCTCGGAAAAACCCTGGCACCAGATTTCGTCGCCGGACAGACAGCCCGGCACGAACTGACGCTTCTGTTCTTCCGTGCCATGCTTCAGGATAGTCGGACCCGCCATACTGAGCCCTACGATGTTGATCAGAAAAGGCACATCAGCGCGCTCAAGCTCTTGGTTGGCAATGCGCTGCAATCCACTTTGACCATGTCCACCATAAGCCACGGGAATGTCGGTGCCGATCAATCCGGCCTCGTAACACTTGCGCTGCCAAGCCTGCAGGTAGTCGCGCTGCCCAACGGTCATGACTTCGATGGGCGTAATAGGCAGGCGTTCTGGCGGTGGTGGCGGCGCGTTTTCGGTGAGCCAGTTGCGCGCATAGCTTCGGAATTCTTTTGCATCCAGCTCACGATCAAATGCGGTCATGTCCATATCCTTACTCTTGTACTCGGTCGGCCCTGCCGCCGACTCCGTCTGCCTAGGTTCCGCCGGCACTTGGCTGGACCTCGATAAAGGTCGCGTTGTTCAGGTCGTCGCGCGGATCGGTCAAATGGCCTGCAGGGAACGTTGACGAGACCGCAGGCGTCTCCACGTCGAGGCACAGTTCGTGATTGTTGTCCCCATCGCCAAGATCCGCGAGGGCGATCGGTGTGATCGTCTCGGTGGTTTGGCCTGCACCCGAAACCGTCACCCGGTACAGCTTGCCTTCGACCGCGTCGGCGTGTCGGCCGTCCGGCTTTGTGACGCCGCCATCCCATGTCACGCGGACAACTTGCTTGGTGCCGACGGGGCAACCGTTGCCGCCACCCCATGGGAGTTTCGTGGCCACGGCACCCAAGTTCCATTCCGCTTCCGGAACGATTTCCGCCCAAACCAGGCTTGGGCCAACTTCCAGCGGCGTGACCGTGACTTCAGCCCCCTTGAAATTCAGTGTCCCGTCCAATGACAAGACATTGCCGACGATTTCGACCTTGACGGGCTGATCATCAATGCTGCCGTATTGCCCCAGAAGCAGCGCGGTACGCAGCTCACCTTGGTCATCGGCTGGCGCTAAAGTCAGGCAGATCACTTCACCAATTGCCCCCGATGCCGTTGTGATTTTCAGGTCGCCCGGCTCCAGCGTGGTGATATCGACCTCGTGTGAGAAAATCAGCGGCATTCCGTCACTGCCGCCTGCACCTTTGCACCCCACTAGGCCGAACATGTGCGGGATTTCACTGTCCAGCCCGTAAAAGGCAGACACAAGGCTCGCGGCGCGCCCGGCCACATCCGCCCGTCGGATCACGTCGGTTTCGGTGGTGTCGGTTTGCGCGTAAGTGTCCAACGTTTTTTCATAGGTCAGAACATACTGGATGTTTCGTGCGACCGGGTTCTGCGACACGAAATACGCCCCGCCCGCGACCAGCAGCGCAGCGCCGGTGAGAATGTACCAAATGCGCGACATCTAGGCGAACTCCTCGATCTTGCGCGACACCAGCCACAACCGGTCCTGCCCCCAGACACCCAATAGTTCTTTGCCATCGCGGTCGAGCAGGCGGTAGCTTGGCACACCCCAACTGCCGAAGCGGTACATCCCCTTCCGATTTTCTTCCATTATGTCTTGCCATGTATCGTCTTCGAGGTGGTGCTTGGCTTGTTCCCAGTCCAACCCAGCCAATTCAACGACCTTGCGCATGCCGGACCGGCTGTTGGTGTTGATACCCTTGGCAAAGGCCGCCTTCAGAAAAGCCTCCAGAAAGTCATTGCCCTTGTTTTGGCCAAGCGCCCACATGTAAATGCTGTAGCCTTGCTTGACCGGCTCGCCGATCGGGTCGTAGAACTTTCCATATTCCACGCCAAGCTTGCGCGCTTCGCGGGCCACATCTTTCCAGACATAGAAGCCCTTGGTGAACGTGGCAGGGACACCGCGCATCACCATTGGCAGGACCGGACGCACCACCAAGTTTATGCCGGTGTCCTTGGCAAGACGCATGGTCGGCTCCCACGAGATTGCGGAGTAGGGGCTGCGCAGCGACGGAAAGTACTCTAGCGTCAGGTGCTTTGCGGACTTTGCAAGTCTGCACGAAACCGTGGGTCGCGGCGCGATCGTTGGCGCGTAGACGTTTTTGGCCAATCCAAGCGCCTGAAGCCGGTCTTCCAGATGGCACAGACGATCCACACCCCAATACCATTCGTCCTCGTAGTAGAACATGGCGCCGCTATAGTGCTGCAGCTTGGCACGACGCTCTGCGCCAACGTCCAGCTTTGCGCGCACTTCGTTTTCTGATGCCGAACCATGCTCGACCGAGAGCGTGTTCAGCCTGTCTTCATCCTGGCGCCAAAGTGCTTTGCTGATGTCAACACCCACGGTCGCAAATTGGTCTGTTGAAAGCCGCGCCAGTATCGCGAGGGCCTTTCGGGTCAGCTTTTCCAGTGGCAACTTATCCGTGCTGGGGAAATCGAGGTTGTATTGAGGGGCAATGTTGGCGGAATCCCAGCGTGACATTTCCTGCAACAGCTCAGGCTCGGGAAAGTTGTCATCGCGCAATGCAGGGACCAAGTAGACTTCAAGATCGATGTCGTACTGCGCCCGGAGTTTCGACAACAGTTGTATCGCTAGGTGGGAGTACCCGTCGTCCACTTGGTGGTAGTATTCCACGACATGCTTGCGCCCCTCTTTCTGACGCTTTGCTTCCAGTTTTGAGCGCTTACGGCGCATGGTGTCGTCGCTGATGATATGCGTCAGATAGCGCGACAGTACCCAGCGCTTTAAGGCGGATGGTGTGCTGCTGGCCGCACCTTTTTGTGTAGTGGCTTTGCTCATGTTCCGAATGCCCTACCTGCCCAGCGCGGCGCTGGCGCCGTCGCATCCGTATCTCAGTAGTGCGTCGAGCGACGTCATGGTGCGTGCAAATGGTGTTTTCATCAGCGTCTCCCCCCGTGATCTTGAGTGAGTTTGACCACACCGCAGTTTGGAAAAACTGTACACAAGGCGACAGTCGCGCGACTTTG
>CAWUIW010000191.1:0-6659 GCA_963922515.1 uncultured Rhodobacterales bacterium
CGCAACCCGTTGTGCCACAGCTGTCCGCAGGCGCCCGGCCAGCGCTGCAAAATCGCCCAGCCGCGGCTCCAGATACGTTTCCATTTGGCTCTTGATTTGCCGCGCCAGAACAGGGGCGGCACCCTCTGTGCCGATGGCCACAACCACTGGATCACGATCAACCAAGGATGGCGTGATGGCGGTGCAGAGTTCAGGTTGGTCCACCACGTTAACGGGCACTTGGGACAACGTTGCCAGCGCCTGAATGGCCGCAGCGCTTGCCGGGCAGACGGTGGCCACAAACACCAAGGCCGCGTTCGCGAACAAATCTGCGTTGATCTGGCCTTGGTGCCAAGTTACACGCCCAGACGCCGCCAATTCTGCCAATTCCGGCTCCAATTCAGGCCAGGCAACGACAATTTTGGCTTCGGTTTTCAGCATAAGGCGGCATTTCTGCGCCGCCTGTTCGCCGCCCCCGACGATCACGGCGTGTCGGTCCGTCATGCGCAAGAACATGGGAAAAGTCTTCATGCGGCAGATTTCCTTTCATGGCGCGTGTCCCACAGCTCCGTCGCGGCTGTTTCTGCCTCGCGCAGTGTTTCGGCGTGGCCAAGCGCCAACAAGGCCAATGCCGCCGTCCCAACCGTCACATTTTCCGCCAATTCGTCACGCACATGGCCCGTCCAGAGCGATGACAAGGTCACGTTGGGCGCAGATACATCTTCCAGACGCCCTGTTCCTTCGACACCGGGAAGGGCAGTAGGAAAACGCAGGCCATTGCGGTGACCAAAAAGCGAGACCGCCTTGAATGGCGTCCGTTCGAATTCTCCGCCACCCCCCTTAAGGATCATGGTGGCTGGATCACTCAGGTAAGCCGCGACCTCTTCTTGCAGGTTGCGATACCCCGGGTGGAACACGCCCTGAACACTGGTTTCCGACTGAGCTGGGTTTGCCATCCGTAGGCAGGTGTTCATGCAGGATCGCAATCCTAGTGCCGCGCGCAAGCCCAGCAACCTATCGGCCGCTGGCGACATTGCCTCTAGTGGCAGATAAGCAATCCCATGCTCTTCAAGCGCGATCGCCGCCGTCGTCGGCGTCAGAACGGTGGGCACATCAACAGTGTCCAGATGGGTGCGCAACTGCGCGGCGTCTCCGTTCCGACCGTGCATCAAAACAGGATACCCTGCCAGGGCCACCAGCTTTGCGCTAAGCAAGTACCATGGCAGCCCGCGCGTTCGCCCAGACGCATAACTTGGCCAGTCCAGCATGGCCGGCGCGACGGACCATGGCGACAGTGTTTCGCGCAAAGCTGCCACGAAACCCGCGATTTCCTGTGGTTCCTCGCCGCGCAACCGCAGCACCATCAATAATGCACCGACCGCCTCGGGCGCTGCATCACCCGACAAGATGACCTGCATTGCAGAAAACGCTTCGTCCCGGGACATGGCCCTTGCGCGCCCTTTGCCTTGGGCCACAATCCGAACAAAGGGGGCAAGCGTCATTCCGCGGCCAATCTGGGACGTGGTGCAGCCGCAATCAGCTCTGCGAGTTCCGGTCGGCATGATCCACAGTTTGTACCGGCTTGCAAACAGGCGCCCAATGCGTCCACAGTCTGCACACCGGTCGCAATCGCCCGACGGATATCTTCCACCCCAACGTCAAAACAGGCGCAGACGATCGCGCCACGTTGCGGACGGTCCAGACCCGGCACACCCGCCAAGGCTTGGGCGGCGGCCACGTTTTGTCCTACCAGATCAACCACTGCGCTGCGCGCAACGCGCACGGGCTCTGGCGCGGCAAAGAAAACACCAAGCAACGTATCGCCCTCGCAGATCGCCACGCGTGCGACACCGCGCCCGGGATCCGCATAAACGGTGGCTTCGCCGGACGTGATGCCCAAAACCCTGCGAGCTTCGTCTTCCCAGTCTGTAGGTGCCGCTCTGTTCGCGATCTCTGCTCGCCACCCTGTGGCAGAGCGCGCAATCGCTGCATAGTCAGCGACAGGAGAGATTCTGCCGACACCCGCCGCAAACCCGTACCAAGCCGCCTTGAATCGACGAATGGTCACAGGCGTATGTTTGGACGCAGGTTGACCTGAGACCGGATCGATCTTGGGGGCGACGACTGGGTTGATACGCCCAGACGCCGAGGTTTCGCCGGTCCAGTGCATCGGTGCAAACGCGCTTCCACGTTGGGCTTTTTCACTGATCAATACGCGCAGAACTGCAGAACCGTAGGCGCTTTCGACCAAGGCGAGATCCGCATCGGTGACTTCAAAAGCCTCGGCATCTTGCGGATGAATTTCGAGGTACGGCTCGGCCATGTGCGCGCCCAGTTTTGCTGCGCGGCCGGTTCGGGTCATCGTGTGCCACTGGTCGCGCACACGACCGGTGTTAAATGTCAGCGTTCCTGCACGGGCCAGCTGCTCTGGCGCAGACGTGGAAATCGGCAACATGCGCGCCCGCCGTCCAGCGTGATAGAAGCCTCCGTTGGCGAAAAAGCGGATATCCGCGGAACCGTTTTTGGGAACCGGCCATAGTGTGGGCCGAAGCGCTGCATAGGCTTCGTCATCAAGGTCCGCAAGGCCCGAGATATCAAAATCCTTGCCGAATTGCGCGGCCAGCCCCGAAAGGCACGCGTGTTCGCGGAAAATCTCGGCTTCGCTTTGATAGTCAAAGGCTTGGGTCCACCCCATCCGCCGCCCGACATCTGCAATGATGGCCCAATCAGGCCGCGCCAATCCCGGCACAGGCAGGAAAGGCCGCTGACGCGAAATCCGCCGCTCGGAGTTTGTCACTGTGCCCGACTTTTCGCCCCACCCCGATGCTGGGAGCAAGACATTTACACACCGGTTCGTATCGGTCTCCTTGATGATGTCGGACGACACCGTGAAGGGTACAGTTCGGATCGCCGCGGAAACGGCGTCTGCGTTCGGCATTGAGACGACCGGGTTTGTCGACATGACCCAAAGCGCCTTGATACGTCCGTCCGCGCAGGCCTGAAACAGGTCAACGGCTTTTAGCCCTTGGGCATCCGCCATGCGCGGCGCGTCCCAGAAAGACTGTACAGCATGGCGGTGATCCGCATTTTCAAGATCCAGATGGCACGCCAACATGTTGGCTAGGCCACCAACCTCGCGGCCGCCCATGGCGTTCGGTTGACCCGTCATCGAAAACGGGCCCATGCCGGGGCGCCCGATGCGACCCGTTGCAAGATGGCAATTGAGAATTGCGTTCACTTTGTCTGTGCCAATGCCAGACTGGTTCACGCCCTGAGAATACAGCGTGACAACTTTTTCCACTCCACACCAAAGGTCCAGAAATGCGGCCACATCCTGCGCTGCGAGCCCTTGTGTCGATTGGTTGGCACGGGCGGCCTCCAAGGCGGCTTCCAAACCCTGGACATGGGCATCTGTATAGGATGCATCGATCAGCCCGCGCACCTCTAGCTCGACCAGCAAACGATTGAACAGTCCCGAATCCCCATCGGGCCGGATCGGAATATGCAAATCCGCGATCTGAGAGGTGGCCGTACGTCGCGGATCAATCACCACGACCTTCATTTCAGGACGGGCGGATTTAGCAGCCGCCAAACGCTGAAACAGAACTGGATGACACCATGCAAGGTTCGATCCAACCAGTAGGACAACGTCGGCCAACTCAAAGTCTTCGTACTGGCCTGGCACTGTGTCAGCGCCAAAGGCCCGTTTGTGTCCAGCAACCGAAGACGCCATGCACAGCCGCGAGTTGGTATCGATGTTCGCGCTGCCGATGAAGCCCTTCATCAGTTTGTTGGCCACATAATAATCTTCGGTCAGCAACTGACCCGATACGTAAAACGCAACGGAATCGGGGCCATATTCCTCGACGGCCTTTTTAAACTTGCTGGCCACAAGCCCAAGCGCCGCGTCCCAATCCGTTTCGACACCATCCACCATGGGCGCCAAAAGGCGTCCTTCCAATGAAACGGTATCACCAAGGGCCGCGCCCTTTGAGCACAACCGCCCGAAATTGGCGGGATGCGCGGGGTCCCCGGTGACAGCATGTCCCGCCTTGGCCAGGACGCCGCAGCCCACGCCGCAATACGGGCATGTTGTTTTGACTTTGGTCATTCCGCCGCCCGTACATTCAGAAAGCCGGCATCCAGCAGGATGCGCCCGCCATCCACGCGCGCTGCATAGGTTGCCACTTGTCCTTGGTCCGGTCCCTGGACCGTTCCCGTTTCCAGCGAAATCACCCAGTTATGCAGAGGGCATGTCACGCTCGAGCCGTGCACGATGCCCTCGGCCAAGGGGCCTTTCTTGTGCGGGCACGTGTTGTCGAGCGCAAAGACCTCGTCCGCCGCGGTGCGAAAAACGGCAATACATCCAAACGGCGTGCGCACCACCCGAGCACCGCGTTGCGGGATCGCGTCAAGCGCCCCCACGTCTACCCAATCCTTGGTCAAAGTGGTCATTCTGCAGCCTCAAGTTTGAAGTCTGAGAGCGGTTGATATGCCTCGGCCTTGGTTTGCGCGTGTTCGGCCCATGGATCGGTTTGGTAGATCGATTGCGAAAGGTTGAAGCGGGCGATCAGCGCCGCACGTTCTTCCAGGTCGTCGACGACCCGTTCCTTGACCCAGTCAAGGCCAACCTTGGCGATCCACTTATACGGTCGATCCAGGTACTTTGCGTGTTCGCGATAGAGCTGGACAAAGGCCACCGTCACATCGATTGCCTCTTGCTCAGTCGGCACATCGGCCAGACGTTCGGTTTCCTTTACGTCCATGCCTGCGGCACCGCCAACACCCACCTGGTACCCACTGTCGACACAGATGACGCCAACGTCCTTGCATGTCGCTTCAGCACAATTGCGCGGGCAACCCGAAACCGCGAGCTTCACCTTATGCGGTGTCCAGGATCCCCACAGCGCCTTTTCTAGCTTGATGCCGAGGCCCGTGCTGTCTTGGGTGCCAAAGCGGCAATGGTCGGTGCCAACACACGTTTTGACCGTGCGCAGCCCCTTGGCATAAGCATGGCCGGATACAAGCCCTGCCTGGTTCAAGTCCGCCCAGATCGATGGCAAATCCTCGCCCTTGACGCCCAGCAGATCAATCCGCTGACCGCCCGTGACTTTTACCGTTGGCACCGCATACTTGTCCGCGGCATCCGCAATCGCACGCAGTTCGTTGGGCGTGGTGATCCCGCCCCACATCCGCGGGACAACACTGAACGTGCCATCTTTTTGGATGTTCGCATGCTTGCGCTCGTTGATGAACCGGCTTTGCGGATCGTCTTGATACTCCACCGGCCAATCTGCAATCAGGTAATAGTTCAGCGCCGGGCGACAGACGTGGCATCCGCATGAGGTTTTCCAAGCCAGTTCCTGAAGCACCGCCGCCATGGATTTCAGCCCGCGTGACTTGATCAGTCTCCGCACTTCTTCATGCGTCAGATCTGTACAGCCACACATCCCCTGTGCGGCGGGTATGACGAAATCATCGCCCAACGTGGCACCCAGCACCTGCTCGACAAGTCCTGTGCAGGTCCCGCAGGACCCGCTTGCTTTTGTCGTGGCGCGCACCGCGGCAAGGTCTGTTGCCCCGCCTTCGATTGCCGCCACAATGTCACCTTTGGAAACGCCGTTGCACCCGCAGATTTCCGCATCAAGCGGTAAGGCTGCAACGGCCGCCATAGGGTCCACGGGGGACCCTCCCTGATAGGCCGGACCAAAGATCAGCGTATCTCGCATTTCCGAGATATCTGTCTTTTCCCGGATCATTCCAAAGAACCAGTTGCTGTCCTCGGTATCGCCGTACATCACGGCCCCGATGATCACGTCGCTTTCTATGATCAGGCGCTTGTAAACACCCCGGCCCGGATCCCGGAACACGATGTCTTCGCGCCCGTCGCCCTCGGCAAAGTCACCGGCGCTGAAGAGATCACATCCCGTGACCTTCAGCTTGGTCGACAGCTCCTTTTGAACAAAGGCCGCGTTGTTGCCCATGATCGTTTGGGCGACCACCTTGGCTTGGTCATAAAGTGGTGCCACTAGGCCAAAAAGCTGCCCATCATGCTCAACGCATTCACCAACGGCGAGCACATGCGCATCTGACGTGACCATCTGGTCATCCACGTGAATGCCGCGCCCGACCGCCAAGCCAGCCTCTTTCGCCAACCCAACGTTTGGGCGGATCCCGACCGCCATGACCAACAGGTCGCACTGTAGTTCAGTGCCATCGTCCAAAAGAAGCGCCCGGACCTTACCATTTTCGCCCAGGATTTCCTTGGAATTCGCACTGCACTTGATGGTAATGCCCTTATCCACCAGCGCTTTGCGAAGCAGGTACCCGGCAGCCTCGTCAAGCTGACGCTCCATCAGGTGCCCCATCAGGTGCACCACCGTCACATCCACACCGCGTGCAGCCATCCCGGCCGCAGCTTCCAGTCCCAGCAGGCCACCACCGATCACCACCGCCCTATGGCCGCTACCCAGCGACATCATGCGTTCGGTGTCTTCCAGGTCTCGGTACGCGATCACGCCTTCTAAATCATGCCCTGGAAGCGGGATCATGACTGGGTTCGATCCGGTGCCAAAAACCAGCTTGTCGTAAGCCAGCACATCGCCGTTTTCCGCTGTGACAGTCTTGGCCGCCCGATCGATAGCCACGATCTTCTCGCCAAACCGACACTCGATACCGTT
>CAWUIW010000192.1:0-6633 GCA_963922515.1 uncultured Rhodobacterales bacterium
ACAACCCGTAAAGCCAGTGAACGGGTATTTACGGAACAGGCATGGTGGCCGCAAGCGCTTTTTACGCGAAGACCCGTATTTTTCCTCAGTTTCTCGTCAAGTCATTGATAAATATATATTTATATTGCCACTTACTGGTGCAGATGGCGCAAACAGCGGTCGATCCTTTGCGTTTTGGCCAAGAATCGAAGGATGATCACCGCAGATTCCCCTACCTTACCCGGATGTTGACCGTTTCCGCGCGGGTACGGCATGTGCAACAACACCATCACTTTAGAGACAGAAGACGGAGATTCGATCCGCCATGGTTGAAACTGGTCTAGGTCGGCTCGTCGCAGACATCACCGCGCTACCTGCCAATGCCACTCGGCACCTTGTTGCATTGGCCGGTCCCCCGGGTGCGGGGAAGTCCACGACGGGCGCTGCCTTGTGCGCTGCGTTGGAACGGACGGGCGTACGCACAGCGGTTGTTCCGATGGATGGCTTTCATCTCGACAACCGTGTTCTGGTTCAGAAGGGATTGCTCGACCGCAAGGGTTCGCCAGACACCTTTGATGTGCACGGCTTGCGCCGTTTACTGGACGAGTTGCGCATGGCACGAGAGGTGTATCACCCGATATTTGACCGCTCGCTGGATCTGAGCATTGCGGGTGCGGGGGTGGTGGATCAAGACTGCCAGACCGTCATCGTCGAGGGCAACTACCTGCTTTGCGACGCACCCGGGTGGGGTGAGCTGATGCCATTATGGTCCTACACGATCACGTTGCATGTTCCGCAAGAGACACTGGAAAGACGGCTCGTTCAGCGATGGTTGAACCATGGCCTCGACCGCGATGCGGCAGTGGCGCGCGCGCGCAACAACGATTTGCGCAACGCAGCTTTCATCACCAACCACAGTCGACCGGCGGACTGCACGTTGGATGACACCGCGCTTTGACTACGCGGTGACCAGACCGGGCCGCAGCCGACCCGCCCCATATGCACTCAAAATGACCATGATCGCCGCGGTTGCCAAACACAAGCCGACACCGCCAACCTGGTACGTCACACCAGACAGCAACGTGCCCAGCAATCGCCCGGCAGCATTTGCCATATAGTAGAAGCCGACATCCATGGTCACGCGATCATCGCGCGTGAACGCAAGGATCAGATAGGAGTGCAAAGAGGAATTGACCGCAAAGACGGCACCGAACACCAAAAGTCCTGCCACCACTGACACCGTCAGCCAGGGTGTCGGGTCACCAACCCAGTAGACCAAACCTGCGAGGATCGCCGGCACGGCCACCAAGGCCCATGCCCAGCCTCGGGCGGCTGCTACAATCTCGCCCTCGCTACGCGCACCGGCGCGCAAAAGCTTTGGCGCGCTGGCCTGAACACCGCCATACAGAATAATCCAGACGGCCATGAAGATGCCAATCGTAAAGAACGCGGCACGGTTGCTTTCAGGCGATCCATCCGAAAGGACGGCATAAAAGTATATGGGTATCCCGACGACAAACCACACGTCGCGGGCACCAAACAAGAAAACACGCGAAAAACTCAGCCAATTGATGTTCACGTCTTTCGAAAAGACCTCTTTGAACTTGGCGTCCTTGCGTCCGGTCGGCAAACCGGCTGGCATCCGCAAGGCCACGGCGATCAGGATGACCGCCAAGATGGCCGCCATCCCAAGGACAGATGGAATGAAACCAAACAATGCCAGCATCGCCGCCCCCAACAGGAAGCCGCAGCCTTTCACAGCGTTTTTCGAGCCGGTCAGAATGGCCACCCAGCGGAAAAGACCCCCACCCTCTTTGGGAGCCAGCAGCTTCACCGCTGACTTTGAGCTCATTTTGGCCAGATCCTTGGCAACGCCTGAAGCCCCCTGCACCAACATCACGAAAGCAACCGAGACCCAGACGGCCCAGTTTGGATCAAGTTGTGAGAGCGCCAACAAAGCCACCACCTGCAGCCCGAGCCCCGCGTAGAGCGTCGAGGTCAAGCCAAACCGCGCAGCAATCCAGCCGGCGCTAAGGTTGGTGATAACGCCAGCCACTTCGTACAGGATAAAGAGGTAAGCAAGCTGCACCGGCGAGAAGCCCAAGGTGTTAAAGTGCAAAAGCACCAGCATGCGCAGGGCGCCGTCGGTGAGCATAAAAGCCCAATAGGCCGCGGTCACCGCGATGTAAGCCGCGATGCCATTGTCGCGCGCTTCGGTCACAAGCTGGCCCCCACCATCCGGGCGACATCCACCAACCGGCAGGCGTAACCCATTTCATTGTCGTACCATGCATAGACTTTCACCTGCGTGCCATTCACCACCATGGTCGACAGGGCATCGACAATCGAGGAGCGTTGGTCATTGGTGTAGTCTGCCGATACAAGCGGGCGTTCCTCATATCCCAAAATCCCGCTTAGCTCGCCTTCGGCGGCGGCCTTGAACAGGCCGTTCACTTCCTCTGCCGTGGTTTCGCGAGCCACCTCGAAGACGCAATCGGTGATCGACGCGTTCAGCAACGGAACACGCACCGCATGCCCGTTCAGCTTGCCCACCAGATCCGGGTAAATCAGCGTGATCGCCGTCGCAGAACCGGTGGTTGTCGGGATCAAGGAATTCAGCGCCGACCGCGCCCGCCGAAAATCCTTGGCTGGCTTGTCGACGATGGTTTGGGTGTTGGTTACATCATGAATGGTCGTGATGGACCCGTGCTTGATACCAATGTTTTCGTGCAGCACCTTAACGACGGGAGCAAGGCAGTTGGTGGTGCAGCTGGCCGCCGTGACAATCTTGTGTAAGGCAGGATCATAAACATCGGTGTTGACGCCATAGACGATGTTGGCAGTTGGGCCATCTTTCACCGGGGCGGAGACAACAACTTTTTTGATACCTGCGGCGAAATACGGCGCGATTTTGGCCTCTGTCTTGAACACGCCCGTGCAGTCGATGACCACATCCACACCGTCCAGCGGGAGGTTTTCCAGCTTGTTTTCCTTATGCACCGGCAGGCGCTTGCCATCGATGATCACGGCGGCATCGTCCGAGCCGAACTCCGCGGGCCAACGGCCATGGACCGTATCGAATTCCAGCAGGTGTGCATGCATTGCCGGATCGCCCACAGCATCGTTCAGCCAGGCGATTTCTGCCCCACTTTCCAACAATGGGCGCAGCGCCAGCTTGCCGACGCGGCCCAGACCATTCAGTGCATATACAGTCATAAATTATACGTCCTCGTTCACAGGTTGGGCGCCTATTCGATCTACGGCAGATTGCAGCGACACGCGATCGAGCGTGGCGATCGGCAAAGATGCAAACGCTATAATCCGATTTCGCAGCGCCCCATAGGCATGTTGAAAAGCCAAACGCTTTTCTGCGTCACTGCCTTCGGTCTTGACTGGATCGGGCATGCCCCAATGTGCGCTGACAGGCTGACCATCCCAACTGGGGCAATCTTCATTGGCCGCCTGGTTGCAAACCGTAAAGACAAAATCCATCACCGGTGCATCGGCAACCTGAAAAACGCTGACATTTTTCGAGGTCAGGCCGCTGACATCATGCCCCTTTGTCTGCAGCATCTCGACCGCGAAAGGGTTCAATTCAGAGTACGGCTTGGTACCCGCAGAAAACACGTTGAACCGATCTCCTGCCTCGGATCTCAAAATCGTCTCCGCAAAAATCGAACGCGCAGAGTTTCCCGTGCAAATGAACAAGACGTTGTATTTATGGTGTGTCATTTCATGGCCTCCAGATAAGGATGCGCTGATCGCAGGCTGGCAAAGATCCGGGCGCCCGCGGCAGCAGTCTAGAAACAAAAAACCCATCAAGTGTTGTACGGCCTTCAGGTCGATCCGGTAGAGCAAGGACGTGCCAGCGCGCGATTGCGTGATCAGGCCTGCTTTGTTGAGCGCGGAAAGATAAACCGACGCGGTGCTCGCCTTAAGAGCAAGCGCGGTTGCGATTTCCCCCGCCGGGACCTCGTCCGGATAGCGCCGCATCAGCAGTCGGAACACCGACATACGCGGCCCATGGCTGAGAACAGACAATTGATTGAGCGATTCTGTTTCCATATTTCATGGATATATGAAATACCGACCATCCACAAACTCTTTGTGTGACTTGAACGGCCCCTTTTAGACCGATTTGATCAGGTCGGCCGCCTTTTCCGCAATCATGATCGTCGGTGAATTGGTGTTGCCCGACGTAATGGTCGGCATGACCGAAGCGTCCACGACGCGTAGATTCTCAATCCCGCGGACCCGGCACTCAGGATCAACCACAGCCGTTGGATCAGTGCCCATGCGCGCCGTCCCGACGGGATGAAAGATCGTGGTGCCAACGTCTCCGGCGGCCTTGACCAATTCCGATTCTGTTTCGAACTGGGGACCAGGCCGGAACTCTTCGGGCGCAAAAGCCTGCATCGCCGGAGCCGCCATGATGCGACGGGTCAATCGAATGGCACGCGCTGCGACAACGCGGTCTGCCGGCGCATCAAGATAGTTGGGGGCAATCCGCGGTGACGCTTGCGGATCGGCGCTGGTGATATCTATTCGTCCCCGGCTTTCGGGGCGCAGATTGCATACACTTGCGGTCATCGCCGGGAACGGATCCAAGGGTTGCCCAAAAGCCGGCAGGGACAACGGTTGAACGTGGTATTCAAGATCCGGGGTTTCGACATCGGGGCTTGAGCGGGCGAAGGCGCCAAGCTGGCTGGGTGCCATCGACATGGGACCAGATCGGTTGACTGCATATTCAAGGGCGATGCGCGCCTTTCCCGCCCATGTCGACGCCATAGTGTTCAGGGTCGTTGCGCCGGTCACCTTGTATGCCAAGCGCAGCTGCAAGTGGTCCTGCAGGTTGCCGCCAACATCTGGGGCGTTGTGGACAACCGCGATCCCGTGTTCCTGTAACAGCGCACCGGGCCCGATCCCGGAAAGTTGCAGCAACTGTGGCGATCCAACCGCTCCCGCCGACAGGATGACCTCTTTGCGCGCGTGACAGATCGTACCATCAATCAAGTGCACCGAAGTGGCACGCCGACCGTCAAGCCCGACCCGCGCACACTGCGCTTCGGTCCGCACCGTCAGGTTCGACCGGTGTTTGGCGGGTTTCAGGAAGCCCTTGACCGTGTTCCAGCGCCAACCTGCCTTTTGATTCACCTCGAAATAATCGACGCCGAAGTTGTCACCGTTATTGAAACCGCGGCGTTTGGGGATGCCGGATTGAGCACAAGCGTCGGCAAACGCATCCAGAACATCCCAGCGCACGCGTGCGCGTTCGACCCGCCATTCCCCGCCAGAGCGGTGAAACTCACTGTCTCCTTCAAAATGGTCTTCGGATTTCAGGAAGTAAGGCAGGACATCATCCCATCCCCAACCGGCGCATCCCATTTGCCGCCAACCATCGTAATCGCGCGCCTGACCCCTTAGATACAGCATCCCGTTGATAGATGAGCAGCCGCCAAGAACCTTGCCTCGGGGATAGCCAAGACTGCGTCCGTTCAGCCCTGGCTCCTCGGCCGTTTTAAAACACCAGTCGGTATTTGGGTTGCCGATACAATACAGATAGCCAACGGGTATGTGGACCCAAGGGTGGGTGTCGCGACCGCCAGCCTCCAGCAACAGCACGCGGGCGTTTGGATCTTCGCTCAACCTGTTGGCCAATACGCATCCCGCGCTGCCACCGCCAACGATAATGTAGTCATAGGTGTTCGCGTCAGACATCATTCTGATTACCTCCGGGATACAACAAAAGGTAAATCGAAGTCGCAAGCGCCAGTCAAATCACTCCGGCCACACCAAACGGAAGCCGTGATGTGTTGTGCTGCTGTCCGGCGATGTGCCTGACCGGGCGGCGATACGGTACCGGTAGCAATAACTGCGATGACACAGAAACGAGCCGCCCTTGGACAACTTGTACCCTTTCATACCGACAAGTCGTGACTGAACCGATTTCTTGAGTGACTTGACGCGATATGCCTCGGCCGTCCACTCCCACACGTTTCCGACCATGTTGAACAAACCAAAGCCGTTTGGTTCGAAAGACCGGGCAGGCGCGGTGGTCGCGTACCCATCCGCGGCGCTGTTTTGCTCCGGAAAGCGCCCTTGCCATATGTTGCAGGGCGTATAGCCACTTTCTTGCGGCTCTTCATTGCCCCATGGAAAACGCACATCGCCCAAGCCACCGCGCGCGGCATGTTCCCATTCCGCTTCCGTTGGTAGCCGCCCACCGGCCCACTGCGCGTATGCCCTCGCATCGTTCCAAGACACATGCACCACAGGATGATCCGGAAACCAGGCAAAATCGCTTGTACCTGGCCCATTCGGATCTCGCCAGTTTGCGCCGTCAACCCGCCGCCACCATTGAACGTCTTGAACCGCTTGCGTCGCGCCGACGCTTTCAGGGACTTGTGCCCAAAAAACAAAAGACCAGCCAAAACGTTCTGCTTCGGTTTCGTAGTTCGTATCCTCAACAAACGCAGCGAAGTCTGCATTGGTGACAGCGGTGCGCCCAATGCGAAAAGACTTCAGTTTGGCCATACGCGGTGGGCTTTCGCCATCATCCGGTATCTGAGGGGCCGAGGTTCCGACCAGCGCGCGCCCACCGGGCACCCTCACGGCATCGATCCCGTCTTTCGCATCTGCCCTCTCAGATATCAC
>CAWUIW010000193.1:0-6630 GCA_963922515.1 uncultured Rhodobacterales bacterium
GTCCTCGAACCCGGCGGCACTTTTGTGGCCAAGGTTCTGGCAGGTGGCGCCGAAGGTGAGCTTCAAAAACTGCTGAAGCAAAAGTTCGTATCCGTCGCCAACGTCAAGCCGCCCGCCTCACGTTCGGACAGCTCGGAAAAGTTCGTGGTTGCCACCGGTTTTCGAGGCTAGCCTTGCTTTGTCCCGTTTTCGTTTGTTCGGAACGATTGCGCCGCTACCGATTTCAAAATGTTCACATCGTCGGATTCGACACGCACCTGCGGGTAGAGTTTGGCGCGCGCCAAGGCGATATCCGTCATGTTCTGTTGGCGCAGCAACTCAAACAATTGCTCGCGCCGTTGCAGCGTCTCTTCATTTGGCATCGAAACACCCAGCTTAAAAATTACTTGGAAGCGCACCCAAACACTCAATCACTCACGCGCCCCTATCGGCAGATTCTAGCGCATTCGAAGTCGGCGCTGCCAGACCCAAACGTGATATTTGGCAAGTAAAGCCCTGATAAAGAGCAGATTATTCTAATTCCGACGCCAATGACTGCAATACGGGGTCATTGGCGATTTTTGTTTGCGCTTCGACCAATACCTGTCGTGCCGATTCGGGACCTTCCAGCGCGGCAGCCAATCGCACCAGCATCACCCACGCTTCGGCGCGCTGCGGGTCCATCAAGACAACCTCGCGAAACGCGTCTTGCGCAGCTGTGAAATTGCGCATGGTCAGAGCTGTACCAGCCAGAACCAAGTGTGTTTCCGGGAAATCCAGCCGGGCCACGATGGTCTGCTGCCACTCTTCGATCGCGCGTTGCAAGATGGCAGCGCCGCTGCCAGTGGCCAGACGCGGCGGAACATCCAGCATCCGTTTGGCCGCCTCGACGCGTACGTTGCGGCGGCTGTCGGTCAAAAGGGGGCGCATGGCCACCAGCCGGTCTGCGGGCGGCAACACTTGAAGAATGCCTGGCATTGCCGCCCGAACCAGCGGATCAGGGTCGCGCCGCAGGTCGAGAAGCCTTTCGGCCAGGCCAGCGTCCGGCGCGTCCTGAAGCAGGAAGAGCGCAGTGGCGCGGACGATCCCCGGCTGCAAGGGATCCAAGGCAAGGCTTTCCAGATCCGTCTTGACCAGAAACGGGTCGATCCGGCCCCGGGCCAAAACCACGCCATAGTGACCGCCCCGATACTGGTCATCCGGGAACCAGGCGGCAATCTGTTCGGCCGCCCAAGCCTGAGTTTCTGTTTGGTGGCAGTCGGTGCAGGCGTCGGGCGCCCCGGTGACAGAAGCCAGATCTGGTCGCGGGATGCGAAAGCTATGATCGCGGCGGCCATCGATGCCCATGTAGTCGCGTTCGATCATGTGGCAGGACACGCATTGCGCCCCGTCCGTGCCGGACGCATGTCGGGTGTGATCGAACGCGTCATAGGCGGCACGTCGCAGCGTAGGAAATGCAGGATTGCCCGCCTCGGAATGGCACTGGGTACAGACCGCGTTTCCATCGGCGACCAATTCGGCGCTGTGGGGCGTATGGCAATCGCCGCATCCAACACCGCGAGCGTACATTTTCGATTGTAGGAATGACCCGTACACATAGACTTCATCCAGGATCTGGCCATCGGCATGATACAAACCAGGACGAAGCAGTGCCAAGTTGTACGCATCGTGAAATGGCGTACCCGGGCGCGGATTGCCATCTGACAGCGCTTCGCGACGCGCGTGACATCCGGCACATTGCTCGGCTCCCGTGGCGGCCGCATCAAAGCGCATGCTGAACCCGTACCTGTCCAGATCATCGGGCGGCGTCCCGCCGTTTTCGACCCAGTTCAAATGCGCCGAGGCTGGTCCGTGGCACGCTTCACAGCCGACGCCGATCTCTGCCTGCACCGACGCGTAACCGCGCTGTCGGATGTCGTAGTTTCGGGTGTAGCCAGTTGCATGGCACTCGGCGCAGCGCGCATTCCAATTCTTGTAGGGCCCGGACCAATGCAAACCGTCGTCAGGCGGCAAGATCTGATCGGGGTACAGGTGATACCACCTTTCTTGCTCGACATCCCAGACGACGTCGAAGCTTTGGAGCGTCCCCGGTTCTGTTTCGAACAGATATTGCTGCAAAGGCGTGATGCCCACGACAGAATGCACCGGTCGGTCAGTTGTTGTGCCGCCTTCGGTGACCGAGGCGATGAATGTTCCGTTTTCTTCGCGAAACCGGGTGACCGTGTCCTGATGTTCGAAAACACTGCCGGCAAAATCTGCCAGGATGTTATCCGGAGTCGCCTGGGTCCACGCCTTTGCATGGTGGGAACCGGACCAAGCTTCGTATGCATCGGCGTGACACTCGGCGCAGGCATCAGAGCCAACATAGCTCAGATCCTCTTGCGCACCGGCAAGCGCAGGCAAGATCGTAAGGCCGAGAGTGTAGAGTATCTTGCAAGTTGTGCGGGGGTACATGAGGTCTCCTGCATATGAAGTGGGCGCGACGCAGGCCAACCCGAGCTATATCAAGCGTAGACGTGCGCACCGCGTTTCGTCAACGCGTCCACGAATTGGAAAAGGCAATTGAAATCCTTGCGCCGGGCTCCATGCTTGGGCAGCATGACGCGCGCGGCACGAAACCCACCGATCTTTATCGGATCCGAGATTTACCGTGGGTCCATCTATGGTCGGGTCCATCCGCTGGCAATACCGCGGGTGCCGACGGTCATTGACCTGTCGCGGACATTGGGGTGGTTGCCTGACAGCCAGTATCGCAACAGTCCGCGCGCCAAGGCCAAGGCGCTGACAGCTTTTCACACAGAACGCTATGTTTCGGCGCTTCAGGATGCAGAGCGCTCTCAAACCGTCAGCCCGGACATCCGCGACCGCCACGGTTTGGGCACATTGTCAAACCCGGTTTTCCCCGAGATGTTCCGCCGCCCGGCCACAGCTGTCGGTGGGTCCATGTTGGGGGCAGAGCTTGTCGCGCAAGGGCACGTCGTGTTCAGCCCCGGCGGCGGGACTCATCATGGATTTCCGGACCGGGCCGCGGGATTTTGCTATTTTAACGATCCCGTGATTGCGGTTCTGACCCTGTTGGCTAACGGCATGGCCCGTGTTGCCTATGTTGACATCGACGCGCACCACTGCGACGGGGTCGAGGCCGCGTTTCACGGGCGCGACGACGTGCTGTTGATCTCGGTTCATGAAGTGAACCGATGGCCTTTTACGGGCGCCGCGGCGGACACTGCAGGCGGTTCTGCGATCAACCTGCCGGTGCCGCGCGATTTCAACGACACCGAATTTTGGTTGCTGTTTGATGCTGTCATTGTCCCAGCCTTGCAAAGCTACCGGCCGGACGCGATCGTCCTGCAATGCGGCGCGGACGCCGTTACAGAAGATCCCTTATCGCGGCTTGCCTTGTCGAACAACAGTCATTTCAAAACGGTGGCCGCCCTCAAGGCAATGTGCCCCCGCCTGCTGGTCTTGGGTGGCGGTGGGTACAATCCGTGGTCTGTCGCTCGGCTTTGGTCGGGGGTTTGGGCAACCTTAAACGGGCACACAATACCAGCAGAATTGCCATCAAATGCCAGCTCGGTGTTGCGGGCTTTGACATGGAACCGCCAAGCCGGCCGCAACCCCCCCGAGCATTGGTACACCACGATCCACGATTATCCGCGAGACGGCGAAATTCGCGAAGACATTCAGATACTTGCGAAGAAAAAGCGATCCAAGTCCATGATTTGACACGCGACTTTCTTTGTATTGTCATGGCCTATTCACATATTTGTTGTGGCCAAGTGATGGTTTTCTTGCAATCGTTTGCGGGAACCGAAGCACAACAATTGTACGTATTGCCTTCGTTCATTGTAATTTTACGAAACGGGCGCCAGTAATGGGTGCACCAACAAATAATAAGGCCGCTGCTTTGCGGCCAGAAATTGGAGAATCGCATGACTCATCACACTTGGGGCTTTGCGGATATGCGCGGACCGCTGAAAAGCGTCGCCATTGCCGTGGCCGCATCGGTTGTGTCTTTGCCGGCTCTGGCACAATCCGACAAGCCAAACATCCTCGTGATCTGGGGGGACGATATCGGCCAGTCCAACATTTCGGCTTACACATTCGGGATGATGGGCTACCGCACGCCGAACATCGACCGGATTGCAGACGAAGGCATGATGTTCACCGACTATTACGGAGAGCAGTCCTGCACGGCCGGACGGTCCTCGTTCATCATGGGTCAATCCGTGTTCCGCACCGGTTTGTCAAAAGTTGGCCTGCCTGGAGCCGAAGAAGGCATGCAGGTCGAAGATCCGACCATCGCAGGCCTGCTGAAAGCAGAAGGATACGCGACAGGGCAGTTTGGCAAGAACCACCTGGGCGACCGCGATGAGCACCTGCCGACCAATCACGGTTTCGACGAGTTTTTTGGCAACCTGTACCACTTGAATGCCGAAGAAGAGCCCGAAAACGAGGATTATCCGGTGGATATGGTTCTGCCGTCCGGCGAAACCTTCCTGGAACGGTTTGGGCCTCGGGGGGTTATCCGGTCTTCGGCCAGCTATTCCGATAGCGAGATTACCCAAGAGATCGAAGACACCGGACCTCTTAGCATTGAGCGGCAGAAGGTCGTGGATGATGAAACATCACAAGCCGCGATCGAGTTCATCCGGGCGCAAACGGAATCTGGCACGCCTTGGTTCGTATGGTGGTCTGGGACGCGCATGCACTTCCGGACACATGTGAAGGAAGAAATGCGTGAAGTGGCCAATGGTCTGTACAACGGGTACAACGCGGATGAATACACCGCTGGCATGATCGAACATGACATGCATATCGGCGATTTCCTGGATGCGTTGGACGAACTTGGCATCGCCGACAACACGATCGTGTTCTATTCAACCGACAACGGCCCGCACATGAACACGTGGCCGGATGCGGCAATGACACCCTTCTGGGGCGAAAAGAACACCCAGTGGGAAGGCGGCTGGCGCGTGCCGGCAATGGTACGCTGGCCCGGTCAGATCGAAGAAGGCTCCGTCAGCAACGAAATTGTCCACCACATGGACTGGTTGCCGACCTTCCTCGCCGCCGCTGGCAACGATACCGTCAAGGAAGACTTGCTGGACGGTGTATCCGTGCCGGAAATGGGCGGGCGTGAATACCGCGTGCACCTGGACGGCTACAACCTGCTGCCCATGCTTCGCGGTGAAACGGATGAAAGCCCGCGTCAGGAAATCTTCTACTTCACCGACGACGGCGATCTGGCCGCCCTGCGCTTCGGCAACTGGAAGATCACCTTCCTCGAGCAAAAGGCATGGGCCACATTCCGCGCCTGGATGGAGCCGCTGACACCGCTGCGTGTGCCGATCATCACGCACATTCGTCGTGACCCCTACGAACGTGGCTATCGGACATCGAACACCTACTATGACTGGATGTTGGACCGCGCCTACATGCTGGTTCCGGCCCAGCAATACGTGGGTCAGTTCCTGGCTACTTTCGCCGAGTATCCACCCCGGCAAGAAGCCGCCAGCTTCAGCTTGGACAAGGTGATGGAAAAGCTGTCAGACGCTGGAACACGATAGCCCATTGGCCCCATCGCAAGACGAAGGGTCACCGTTTCAGCGGTGGCCCTTTTTGATCTTCAGAAAGGTATAGAAATGCAAAAACTTTCATGGGTCGGAGCAACGATGGTCCTGCCGGCGCTCGCATGCGCGGACCCCTTGCCAAGCTGGGAAAACACGGACACCAAGTCCCGTATCATCGAATTTGTCGAAACAGTCACTGACCCGCAAAGCGACAGTTTTGTACCGGCGGCAGACCGGATTGCCGTGTTCGACAATGACGGCACGCTGTGGGCGGAACAACCGGTATACTTCCAGTTGCTCTTTGCAATTGACCGCGTCAGGGATCTGGCGGACACAGATCCAAGCGTGGCAGACACGCCTGCGCTGAAAGCCGCAGTCGACGGGGATATGGGCGCACTCATGAGCGGTGGCGATGAGGCCCTGATCGAGGTTGTCGGCGCCAGTCACGCAGACGTATCGGTCGAGGATTTCCAGGCGTCGGTCGCAGACTGGTTGTCGACATCAGAGCATCCTGACACCGGTCGCCGGTTTGATGAAATGACCTATCAGCCGATGGTCGAATTGCTGCGTTACCTGCGCGACGAGGCATTTGAAACCTATATCGTGTCGGGCGGTGGCGTGGATTTCATGCGGGTGTTTTCGGAAGCCGCCTATGGCATTTCGCCCCGAAACGTCTTGGGCTCTAGCCTAGAAACAGAGTATCAGGTGAAAAACGGAACGCCCGAGATCATCAAGAAGGAGGAATTGTTCTTTGTTGATGACAAGGCTGGCAAACCTCTGAATATCCAGCGCACACTTGGGGCACGGCCAATCATGGCCGTTGGCAATTCCGACGGTGATTACCAGATGCTGGAATGGACGACGGCGGGCGATGGTCCGCGGATGGGCATCATCGTGCACCACACCGACGCGGAACGCGAATACGCCTATGATCGGGATAGCCACATTGGGCGTCTGGTGGACGGTCTGGACAACGGCCCGGGGCTGGGTTGGGTCATCGTGGACATGGCCGAAGACTGGCGCCGCATTTTCACCTTTGAGTGAGCGATCGCACTATTTCTTGCGATCCAGTGGAACG
>CAWUIW010000194.1:0-6613 GCA_963922515.1 uncultured Rhodobacterales bacterium
GCGCCGGGCACCGGCGCCAGCGTAAATGCGTTTGACAGCACTTTGTCGCCATGGGCGACGCCAACGGCCCGAAGCGCGGTCGCCATCGCATAGCCACCCGAAGCCACGGCCAAGGCATATTGCGCGCCAACCAACGCAGCAAATTCCTGTTCCAGAAGCGCCGTTTCCCCCTGCTCACCATCGGCCACGTTGTACCGATGCAAGCGGCCGTGCTTCAAAACGTTCAATGCTGCGTCGATCCCCGCATCGGGAATGGGCTCTTGCTGCGTAAAACTGCCGGTAAAAACATCTGTCATGTGGTGGTTTTGGGCCGCGACACCGACCGGGTCAAGCGGCGCGACGTCGCAAACGGATCAGAATCACCCTCCGCCACGCGTAGGCTGACCGCATGATACCTGTAGATTTTATTCACTCGCTCACGTGGCGCGATCTGCCCACTGCCGTTCAAACCCGAACCCAGCATTGCCTGCTTGACTTGATCGGCGTCGCCTGCGGCGGTTTGGCGACGGACCTCAGCCGGATCATTCGCGGCCATGCCAGCGACATGTTTGGCGGCACTGCGCCGCAACTGTTCGACGCCCGCACCGCCAGCCCTGCAGGCGTGGCGCTTGCAGCCGGCATGACTATCGACGCGCTGGACGGGCATGACGGGTACAACCCTGCCAAAGGCCATATTGGCTGCGTCATGGTGCCAGCGGCACTCGCGGTGGCGCAGAAATCGGGATCCAGCGGCGAAAACCTGCTGTCTACCATTGCCATGGGTTACGAATTTGGCAGCCGCGTGGCCGTGGCCCAGCATGAAACGGTGGCCGATTATCACACATCGGGCAGTTGGGGCGCGGTCGCGGCTGCGGCGGCTTGTGCTCGACTGATGGCATTGGATACCGGAACAACGCGTCATGCCCTTGGAATTGCGGAATACCACGGCCCCCGCAGCCAGATGATGCGCTGCATCGACCATCCGACAATGCTGAAGGACGGCTCTGGTTGGGGCGCCATGGCAGGCGTCTCAGCGGCAAGCCTAGCCGCCAAAGGGTTCACAGGTGCCCCGGCGATCACCGTGGAAGAAACCCCAGACGCTTGGCAAACCCTTGGCACACACTGGTTGATCCTGGACCAGTACTTCAAGCCGTATCCGGTGTGCCGGTGGGCGCAGGCCCCGGTCGAAGGCGTGCTGACCCTGCGGGCGCAACACGATCTGGTCAGCGCAGATTTGGACCACATTGAAGTCGAAACCTTTCACGAAGCGGTGCGGCTGGCGACGGCGCGGCCGCGCAACACAGAGGAAGCCCAGTATTCCACCTCCTTCCCGTCCGCGGTCGCGATGGTGCGGGGCGAAGTCACGCCGCAGGACGTGGACGGCGCCATTCTGCAAGATCCAGAGGTGCTGCGCCTGTCGACGTCGTTGCAAATGCGGGAAACGGACTGGGCCAACGCGAACTTCCCGGCGGAACGCCAAGCGCGCGTGACGCTGGTGCTGCGGTCGGGCGATCGACTGACCGGGGACATCCTGAATCCCAAGTGGGATCACAGAGTCCCGCCCAGCGACACAGAGTTGCGTGCCAAGTTCCACGATTTGGCTGATCCGGTGTTGGGGCATGGACGCGCCAGCCGGATCGAAGAGGCCATAGACAAACTGCACCGCACTGACATGACCGAGCTCGCCGATCAGCTGTTTGCCCCGATCAACTGAGGCACAACATCAGGTAACTCGTTGAAATGGCCAATCATCGCGTCTGGCTCTAGTGCGGCCATATCCTCGCCTGACGGGCCGAATGTCACCAGTACGCAAGGCACCCCAGCCGCACGCGCTGTATTTCGGTCGGTGTCGCTGTCACCAATCAGACAGCACAGATCCGGATCGCCGCCACATCTGCGTGCCGCCTCACGCAACGGCGCCGGATCCGGTTTTCTGACCGGCAACGTGTCAGCGCCCACAAGCGCTGCAAACTCATCCCGGGCGCCCATGCGCGTCAACAGCAAATCGGCCAAGTGCTCTGGCTTGTTGGTACAGACACCCACGCCGTAGCCCAACGCCCGCAAGACCCGCACCGCATCCAGCGCGCCGGGATAGAAAACCGTGTGCGTGTCGATGGCTTCGGCATAGGCTTTCAAAAGAACAGGGTAATATTGCGTAACAATCGCCGCATCGGTTCGGCCCATACGGTCCAGACCGCGATTGAGCATCATCCGCCCCCCGCGCAGCGCAATGCCCGCATCCGCAACAGGATCAAGAACGTCACCAAACCCCATGTCACGGAAGCAAAAATTTGCCGCTGCGATCAAGTCCTTTGACGTGTCCGCCAGTGTTCCGTCCAAATCAAAGATAACTGTGCGCATGCTGGCCCCTTGTTCCATCGGCGTGTTTCTGCGTGCCAGTATTGCAAGCCGCAACCATGTTTGATGGCCGGACCGCTTGCACCACCCGCCGCTGCGGATAAAACGGGCAAGAGAAAAAGACAAAGAGAATTGCGCATGAGCACCGCATTAATCATCCTCGCCGCGGGCAAGGGCACGAGGATGAAATCAGACCTGCCAAAGGTCCTTCATCCGATCGCGCAAGCGCCGATGCTGGCCCATGCCATGCGAGCCGGCGCAGCGCTGAAGCCCGAACAGATCGTCGTTGTTGCGGGACATGGCGCCGATGAGGTGACACAGGCAGTCGCCGAAATCGATGACACCGCCACCGTGGTTGTCCAATCCGATCAACTCGGTACGGCGCATGCCGTCGCACAAGCCCGCACTGCCCTGTCTGGCTTCGAGGGTGATGTGATCGTGTTGTACGGCGATACCCCGTTTTTGCAGCCGGACACGTTGCAACGTATGCTGGACGCCCGCCGCAGTTTCGATCTGGTGATGCTGGGCTTTGACATCGCCGAGTTGCAACCGCGTTACGGACGGCTGATCATGGATGGCGACAAGCTGTTGGAGATCGTCGAATACAAGGACGCCACCGAAGCCCAGCGCACGATTCGTTTCACCAATAGCGGGTTGCTGGCTTGCGATGCAAAGCTGCTGTTTTCGCTGATTGAAGACGTTGGCAATGACAATGCGGCTGGCGAGTTCTACTTGACCGAAGTGGCTGCGCTGGCCAACGCTCGCGGCCTTTCAGCCACCGCGATCAAATGTGACGAAAGCGAAACGCTGGGCGTGGATTCCCGTGCCGATCTGGCCCAAGCCGACGCCGTGTATCAGACCCGCGCCCGCAGAGAGTTGCTGGATCTTGGCGTGACCTTGATGGCCCCGGACACGGTGTATCTTTCACTCGACACCGTTATCGGCCGCGACACCGTCATAGAACCCAATGTTGTGTTCGGGCCCGGCGTCACCGTTGAGACCGGGGCGCATATTCGCGCGTTTTCACACCTCGAAGGCTGTCATGTGTCGCGCGGCGCGATTGTCGGTCCCTATGCGCGGCTGCGCAGCGGCACCGAACTGTCCGAAGACGCCCGCATTGGCAACTTCGTGGAAATCAAGAATGCCCAGATCGGCGAAGGGGCCAAGATCAATCACCTTAGCTATGTGGGCGATGCCGAAGTTGGCCAAGCCACGAACATTGGCGCCGGGACGATCACGTGCAATTACGATGGGGTGTCCAAACACCGCACAACCGTCGGTGAGCGGGCCTTTATCGGGTCGAACACGATGCTGATCGCTCCTGTCACGATCGGCGACGAGGCGATGACGGCAAGCGGGTCGGTGATCACCGCTGATGTCGAAGCCGGGGCCCTCGCCATGGCCCGGACCAAGCAAGACACAAAACCGGGTCGGGCCCGAAAACTGATGGATCTTTTGCGCGCACGCAAAGCCAAACGCGAAGCAGGGGAAAGCTGATGTGTGGCATCGTTGGAGTTTTGGGCGACCACGAGGTGGCCCCTATTCTGGTAGAAGCGCTGAAGCGGCTGGAGTATCGCGGCTATGACAGCGCCGGGATCGCCACTGTCAATCAGGGCCGTCTCGACCGCCGCCGGGCCGTCGGCAAGTTGGCCAATCTTTCGGATCTGTTGGTGCATGAACCTCTGGCCGGCAAAAGCGGCATCGGGCACACCCGTTGGGCAACGCACGGCGCCCCGTCCGTCAGCAACGCCCATCCGCATCGTGCAGGGTCTGTGTCGGTCGTACATAACGGGATCATAGAGAACTTCCGCGAGCTCCGGTCCGAGCTTGCCGCCGCCGGTGTCGCCTTTGAGACCGAAACAGATACTGAAACCGTTGCACTGCTGGCCGAGCATTTCATGCAGGCGGGGGCGTCCGCTGTGGATGCCGCAAATCAGGCGGTCGACAAGCTGGAAGGCGCATTTGCATTGGCCTTCCTGTTTGACGGCGAAGAGGACCTGATTTTCGCCACCCGCAAGGGCTCTCCTCTGGCCGTGGGTTACGGCGATGGCGAAATGTTTGTCGGCTCCGATGCGATAGCGCTGGCGCCGCTGACGAACCAGATCACCTATCTGGAAGAGGGCGACAGGGCCATCGTCACGCGGCAAAATGTTGAAATAAAAGACAAGAACGGAACCCTGGCAAATCGCCCCGTGCGTACAATCCAGGTCGAACAGGCCCGGATCGACAAGGCGGGGCACAAGCATTTCATGGCCAAGGAGATCGCAGAGCAGCCCGGTGTGCTTCGAGCAGCCATAGATCACTACATGCCGGACGGCGCTGCCGAGATTGTCCTGCCGGATGCCGACATGGATTTCACGGCCATCAACCGATTGACCATGGTGGCCTGCGGCACAGCCTATTATGCGTGCCTCACTGCCAAGTACTGGTTCGAACAATTGGCAGGCGTGCCCGTCGAAGTCGATGTCGCATCCGAGTTTCGGTACCGCGAACCGCCCATCACCGAAGGCACAGTTGGATTGTTTGTCAGTCAATCCGGAGAAACCGCGGATACGCTAGCGGCATTGCGTTACTGCAAAGACAAGGCAGAACGCATTGTTTCTATTGTGAATGTGCCGGAAAGTTCAATCGCTCGAGAGAGTGATATCGTGCTGCCGATCCATGCCGGTGTTGAAGTTGGCGTTGCATCGACCAAAGCCTTCACATGTCAACTTAGCGTCCTGCTGACACTGGCTTTGAAGGCCGCGCATCAACGCGGCAGGCTTTCCGAGTCGCAGCTGGCGCATTACATTGATCAGATGCGTTTGCTGCCGGCCCATGTACACGCCGCGCTGTCGCAAAGTTCCAAAATCAAAAAGGCCGCCCAACGCCTGTCCGAGGCCCGCGACGTGTTGTTTCTTGGCCGGGGCCTTATGTTCCCTCTTGCACTGGAAGGTGCACTAAAACTCAAGGAAATCAGCTATATACATGCCGAAGCTTATGCTTCTGGAGAGCTGAAGCATGGCCCAATTGCGCTGATCGACAAACACATGCCTGTCGTGGTGATGGCACCGCGTGACGGTCTGTTCGACAAAACGGTGTCAAACATGCAAGAGGTGATGGCGCGCAAAGGCAAAGTTGTGCTGGTTTCGGACGATGCCGGTATCGCCGAGGCGTCGGAAGGTGTTTGGTCAACGATCCGAATGCCGGACGTCGACCCTGTATTCACGCCGATCTTGTATGCCGTTCCTGCTCAGCTGTTGGCCTACCACACGGCGGTCGCCAAAGGCACAGATGTGGATCAGCCCCGCAACCTGGCGAAATCCGTGACGGTGGAATAGCCACGCTAGACCCGTGCGAATAAAACGTCGCCGTGCCGGGGCACCCGGATGTGGCGGTGCGGCGCCAAGTGAAAGCCCATGCTTTCGAAGTAAGCCCGCACATCAGAATACAGCGCGCCACCGTCGTACATCAGCACGCGGGAGACTTCGCTTTTGCACAAGTGAAAATCCTTCAGTCCATCGCCTAAACCTTTGAGAACAGACAGTTCATGGCCCTGCACATCCACGACAAGCATGGCCCGTCTTGCCGCCGAAATGTCAATCTTGTGGTGGGCCAGTATCTCGGGCAGGGATCGCGTTTTCAGGGTAACGACCTCGCCCGTTTCGCGGCTGTCGGGAAACCGGGCACGGTACAAATCGGTGGAGGGATACACAGACGAAGAGCTGCCATCATCATCAAAACGGTGAAAGTCGATGGCCTGGCCGCCTTCCGCGGACACAAGGGCGTTTTCCATCAGATGGGTGGTCTGACCTGATCTTTGAGACAAGGCAGCCGTCAGTTTCTGGAATGTCGCCGGATCCGCTTCGATCCACAGCACGGTTTTCGCGCCCAGCGTTTCGTAGAGTTCTGCGTCTTCGCCCCAATGCGCGCCGACATGCACGATCAGGTCAATCGGCGCCATTTTCGTCAATAGGACATCATCAACAGAAGGCCGAAAATGATCCCGCAGCGCTTTGGGAATCAAACTGCGGATCGCCCGCTCAACCGGTTTCAAAAACTGCATGCCCTGCCCTCCTGCCCGGGGCATCTATCAGACCTTTTGGAAGGAGAACACAAGCAACAGGCGAAAACCGAATGACGCCACATCGCGCTCGGTTACCCTTCAGCGAACACTTCAACTTCCACCAAGTCCGTCAGAGGCGCCTCGAGCACGCGCATCGCCGCAAGCGACAGTCGGCTGCCGGCGGTTTGCGGTGCATCCAGTGGCAGCAACGTCACATTCGCGGTGGTGCCC
>CAWUIW010000195.1:0-6594 GCA_963922515.1 uncultured Rhodobacterales bacterium
ATGAACAATGCCCGGCTGGGTGTCGGCGGCCAAGGCATCGGTGCTGCCGAAGGAGCGTTTCAACACGCTATGGCATACGCGCTGGAACGCAAACAAGGTCGGTCCATCCATGGCTATTCCATCGCTGCTCATGCAGACGTCCGACGCATGCTGATGGAAATGAAGGCCGAGATATTTGCGGCGCGGGCCATCGCCCTGACCAATGCCGTGGCCATCGACATGCAAACCGCCACGGATGACGAGGACTGGGCCGCTCGGGCCGCCTTTCTGACACCGATCACCAAAGCTTTTGGTACAGACGTTGGAATTGACGTGGCCAATACGGGCATTCAGGTGCATGGCGGCATGGGTTTTGTCGAAGAAACTGGTGCGGCCCAGTACGCCCGCGACGTGCGGGTGACCGCGATTTATGAAGGCACGAACGGCATTCAGGCAATGGATCTTGTTGCGCGCAAGCTTATGGATGGCGGCGAAGCAGCGATGCGCTTGTTGGATGAAATCGAGGCGCATGCCGAGCACGCGCGCACGGTTCATCCCGAGTTGGCAGAGGCCGTTTGGCAGGCCACGGAGACCTTGCGTGAAACAACTGAGTGGATGTTGGCACAAGGGGATATGGACAACCGATTTGCCGGCGCGGTTCCGTACCTGCGCGGGTTCGCCCGCGTGCTGGGCGGGCATTTCCATTTGATGGCAGCGGTCGTTGAACAGGGCAGCCCGCGGGAAACACTGGCCCGGTTCTACATTTCTCGTCTGTTGCCAGAGCACGCGAGCCTGCTGCAACAAGCGCAGTCGGGTGCCGACGGGCTATATGCCATGAACCTAGACGATCTGGCGGCCTGATGGACGGGATCGTCGAGGGCCTGCGCTACCCGTGGCCCGAACCGCCGGAACACGGCGCTGCAATTGAAGTGGCAGACAGCATTTTTTGGATGCGGCTGCCACTGCCGATGCGGCTGGACCATGTGAATGTATATGCGTTGGATGACGGTGACGGTTGGACCATCGTCGACACCGGTTTTGCCACCAGAAAAACCAAGGACATTTGGGCGACCTTGCTGTCTGGTCCGTTGCGCGGCAAGCCGGTCAACAGGGTGGTGGTGACCCATCATCACCCCGATCATGTCGGCCTGGCAGGCTGGTTTCAAACCGAACATGGTGCCGAACTTATCACCACGCGTACAGCTTGGTTGCTGTCGCGCATGCTGTGGCTTGACGTACAAGAAAGGCCGCCAAGCGAGACGGTCGCGTTTTATCGCAGCACGGGCATGGCCCCCGAAATCGTGGAAAAACGAAAGGATGAACGCCCGTTCAACTACGCCGATATCGTGGCCCCTTTGCCATTGGGGTTTCAACGGATCAAAGACGGCGACACAATCCTGATGGGCGGGCGCACTTGGCGTGTCCTTGTCGGCAACGGGCACGCGCCGGAACAAGCGACTTTCTGGAACGAGGAAGACAATCTGGTTCTATCCGGAGACCAGATCCTACCGTCGATCAGCCCGAACCTTGGGGTCTATGTATCAGAGCCGATGGCAGACCCAGTCTCAGAGTGGTTGGTGTCCTGTGAACGTTTTGCACAGCGGGCGGTGCCTGATCACAAGGTGTTTGGCGGGCACAAGCTGCCCTTCACCGGCCTGCCGACGCGCTTGCGACAACTGATTGAAAACCACCATGGCGCCTTGGACCGATTGCTGTCTCATCTGGGCACTCCCAAACCGGCCGCGGAGTGTTTCGCGCCGTTGTTCAAACGAAGCATTGGCGCCGAAGAGTACGGGCTGGCCTTGGTCGAAGCTGTCGCGCACGTCAATCATCTGTATCTGAACGGACAGGTGACGCGGACGCGGCGCGACGATGGCGCATGGCTTTACTGCGCGCGATAGCGGTTCGGTCGTTCGTAGAGCCGGTTTTTTGTAATCCAAGCGTTTCGATGCCCGCCGACATCTGTGTTTTCGGGGCTTGTCTTGTCCGCGGTCGATTATCTATCGTCGAGCACCCGGACCGGAACAGTTGAAAGATATCGTGTCGTGAAATCCATTCGCACATCGGCAGAGGCCGCAGAAGACGCCGCGATACCGCGTCGGCGTGACGTGCACTGCAACGAACATGCGCCCGAAGCACCTCCGCCAAAGGCCCTGCAACAACCCGTCGCGAACAAAAGTTCGGCGCAGTGGGCTTATGAACGGTTGATTCTGTACATACGGAACTTCGAGGCGCAGCTGGACAGCAACCACGAAGTGGCCATGGGCTTCACCGGTGGTGACGCGGGAGTGATGCGGATAGAGGGCATCGGTTTTTACGACCCCGATCTTGTGACCTTTTACGGATCTGATTCGAACGGTGTGAAAACCCAGCTGGTTCAACACGTCACGCAACTGAACGTAATGCTGCGCGCCCTGCCCAAACCGTCAGATCGGCCAGAGCCTGCGCGGATTGGTTTTCGTTTGGCATCGGAAATAGAGGATGACCCAACACAGTCGTGACCTGCGCCCGATTGACGTCGTGACACTGTTTCGGGAATGGTCTAACCAACGCGGCAAGATCTAGGTGAAGGACTGGGACAATGGCTGAACACAAGCACGGCGAAATGGATATCACCGTTCAAGAGCGGACATTTGAAGGCTTCATGAAAGCCACGACGTATACCGTCGTTGGTATTTTGATCCTGCTGGTCCTGATGGCCATTTTCATCTCCTAATTCCCTGACATGTACCGTGCTGTCGTTTGCTTGCTGCTTTTGTGCGGCATCTTGGCCGGTTGCGCCGAAAAGCAGCCCTACGCCGCAGATACCGAACTTCAGCGGGTTCGGTTTACCGATGACAGCGAATACTACGCGGTACTGATCACGATGGTGTCCAACCGATCTGGCACCGGCGGGCATTCCGCGCTGTTGATCAACGCGTCCGAGCGCGTTTTGTTTGATCCCGCCGGGTCGTTTTACTTGGAAGGCGTTCCGGAGCGAAATGATGTTCTGTACGGCATCAGTCCGCAAATCGAACAGTACTACAAAAGTGCGCATGCGCGGATCACGTATCATGTGGTCAGCCAAAAGATCCCGTTAAGCCGCGAAGAAGCTGAGCGAGCCTATCTAAAAGCCCGCGAATACGGTCCCGTGCCGGGTGCGTTTTGCACGCAAGCGACATCCGATATCGTATCGTCCATGAAGGGGTACGAAGGCGTCAGCCGCACGTTTTTTCCTGCTGCCTTGATGCGCCAACTCGAGGCCTACCCAAATGTCGAGATAGACAAATACTACGAAAACGATGATCCGGACCTTCACGCAGCCCTAGCCGCTGGCCGCGCCGAAAAGCGCTGACAACAGCAAAAGCGCGCCCGCCCCGGACAACACCGCGGCAATCACGTTCCGGCTGAAATATCCGACAGCCAAGGTGATCAGTACGGCCACTATTCTTGCCGGCTCAGGTTCGCTTGCTGGTCCGTCTGGCCAGATCAAAACAGGTGTGACCAATGCTGGTAGCAGGGCCACGGCAGTATAGCGCAGGTGCCGAAGCAACCACGCGGACATCTGTCGGTTGCCAACAAGGCCGATGAACACAAATCGCAGGACAAAGCTGCCAATCGCCATGCCGGCGATCACGATCCAGATCGTTCTTGGGTCAAGCTCGGTCATCGTGCGCCCTCGGAGCGGCTCAACCGGCGCTCAACTTCCGCCCCGGCCATCATGCCTGACAACCCAGCCACGATCAGCCCAAGGTTATAGGGTAAGGCCGCGGCAATAATCGCGACAGCGCATCCAACAAAGGCAGCAACCAGATGGGCGGGCGTGCGCAACATCGGGGCGACAAGCGCGGTGAACGCCAGCGGCAGTATGAAATCGAGTGCCCAGGTTTCAGGAATGCGTGATCCCAGAACAGCCCCCAGAAAGGTGGCCAGATACCAGACCGGTGCGATCAAGGCGCAAGTGCCAAAAAAGTACGCCACACGCTGTGTCAGTGTGAGCGCTGTATCAGTTTCGAATTTGACGATCGACAAGGCATAAGACTGGTCCACCGTGAAGTAGGCGGCCAAGGCGCGTTGCCACAAGGGCGCTGCACCGAGATACGGGGTCAATGAGGCCGAATACATGGCGACGCGCAGGTTCACAGCTAAAGCGGAAATCAAAACGATAACCGTTGGCGTTTCTTCCAGCATCAGCTGCAACGCCGTAAACTGTGCCGCACCGGCGAAAACCGTGAAGGAAAATGCCATCACCTGCAGCAAGTTCAGGCCAGCCTCGCTGCCCAGTACGCCGAACAGCATTCCGAACGGACCCGCGACCAGCACAAACGGCGCGCTGTCGATCACGCCGCGCCAAAAAAACGTTTTGGGTGTGGAGGTAGACACAGGATGCTCATAGATTGCCCAGACGGGACTTAGGCATGAACTGCGGAGGATTGGAATGGCCAAAGCCGACGATACCCGCGATTTCCTGATCGCGCCGAACCCGCAAGCGTCCGGTCTGACGCAGGCCCTGACCGGCCTAGATCAAAATGGGACTGAAACTCAGATTGCCGTGGTTGAAGAAAGACCACTTACCATTTTCCTGAATGGTCAGGAAATCGTCACAGCCATGACGATCGGGGACTATCCAGAGTATTTGGCGCTGGGCTTTCTAAGCAATCAAGGCATGTTGCAAACCGGTGAGCAAATAACCGGCATTGATTACGATGAAGAGCTCGAAACCGTGGTCGTCCGCACGCCCAGCCAAACGCGGTATGAGGATAAGCTGAAAAAGAAAACGCGCACCAGCGGCTGTGCCGTGGGTACTGTTTTTGGCGACATGATGGACGGTTTGGACGATGTGCGACTGCCGGCAACGCCGGTCCGTTTGTCGTGGCTGTACGCCCTTGCCGCAAGGATCAATCGCACACCGTCGCTGTATCTGGAAGCGGGCGCTATCCATGGAACAGTGCTGTGCCGTCAGGATCGGCCTTTGGTCTATATGGAAGACGTCGGGCGGCACAACGCCGTCGATAAAATCGCAGGTTGGATGCGATTGGAAAGCGAAGAGGCCGCCGACAAGATCCTTTACACGACCGGTCGGCTGACGTCGGAAATGGTGATCAAATGCGCCTTGATGGGCATTCCCACCTTGGTGTCACGATCCGGTTTCACCGCGTGGGGGGTCGAGATCGCGCGCAAGGTTGGCCTGACCCTGATTGGGCGCCTCCGGGGGCAGCGGTTTGTATGCCTTTCCGGGAATGAACGGCTTTTGTATGATGTCGATCCCGCAAGCGTTCCCGAGGAGGACAAAAGACATCGCCGCAAGAGTGCAGCGGGATGAAGGCGCCTTTGGGGGTCATACTGGCTGGCGGGCAGGCGCGCCGCATGGGGGGCGGCGACAAAGGGCTCTTGCCGCTTGGCGGTCAACCCATGATCACCCATGTGATTGACCGCTTGGCGCCGCAGGTCGCGGGCCTTGCCGTAAACGCAAACGGTGATCCAACACGATTTTCCGGATTTGGCTTGCCGGTGTTGCCCGATACCATTGAGGGGTTTGTGGGCCCGCTGGCAGGTGTATTGTCGGGTCTGGATTGGGCGGCGTCCGAAGGGGCCGATGCTATTGTGACCGCCGCTGCAGATTCGCCATTTTTTCCGTGTGATCTTGTCCCCCGCTTGATGTTGAGTGCCGAAGGTATGACGCATCCTCTGTCGCTAGCCGCGACACGTGACGACCAGAAGGGCAGCGTGCGCCATCCGACCTTTGGGCTTTGGCCAGTCGCGTTGCGCGATGATCTGCGGCGGGCCTTGAAGACCGGATTGCGCAAGGTCGTGCAATGGACCGACCAGCACAGCGGACGCGTCGCACTTTTCCCAACTGATGGCTTTGACCCGTTTTTCAACGTGAACACGCCCGAGGATCTGGCCCGTGCAGAAAACCTGATGGCGCTGCCATCATGAGGGTGTACGGGATCGTTGGCTGGAAGAATGCTGGAAAGACCGGTTTGATGGAACGGCTCGTGACCGAGATCACGGCACGAAAGCTCCGCGTATCGACCGTGAAGCACGCGCACCACTCTTTCGACGTCGATCAACCCGGAAAAGACAGCTATCGACACCGGGTTGCTGGCGCGACCGAGGTTTTGTTGGCCTCGGGTAATCGCTTTGCCTTGATGCACGAGTTGCGCGATCGCTCTGAACCCACGCTGGCAGAGTTATTGGACCGATTAGCGCCGGTCGATCTTGTGCTTGTCGAGGGGTACAAGCGCGATCCGCATCCGAAAATCGAAGCTTTTCGTTCTGAAACCGGTAACCCGTTGATTGCCGCGGATGACCCGACCATCCGGGCTGTGGCTGCGGATGTGTCTGTGCAGATTGACCGCCCTGTTTTTGATCTGAATGCGACGCGCGAAATTACAGATTTCATTCTGGCCGAGGTCGGGCTTTGACCGGGTTTGACCGATTTGTCATGGTCGACTGGTCCGGCGGCAATGACACCGGCCCGCGGCCAAGACCAGATGCCATCTGGGTCTGCTCGGCCATGGGAAGAGAGGTTGAAGCCCCGATCTACCTGCGCAATCGGGCGCTTGCAGAAGCCTGGCTGGAACGGGCAATCGAGGAAACCATCGAAAACGGTCAAACGCTTTGTATCGGTTT
>CAWUIW010000196.1:0-6584 GCA_963922515.1 uncultured Rhodobacterales bacterium
GTTTATACTGAAAAAGCTGCCCATCGTCTTCTGATCAGTCTTGTCTCTATCTAACAAAATATTTTAACAAATAACCGGAATTACAAAATATTCAATCCAACAATCAACCATCAACAATCAAATTTGTTTTGATGAAAACCGACCGACGCCACACACACAGTTGTTCTTTTATAGATAGAGATATTCTTTATACACTGTATTTGGAACGATTATAGAATTATCACTAAAGGAGAGTGTGAAAATAGAAACACACCCGGTCCTCGCTGGCGTCAGCAAAGCTCAGCGTCTTGGGTTGTTTGGCCAGTTCCTTACCAAAATCCATGTAGTCGGCATGAGCCAGATGCTCTTTGTCGGCAAACTTCGGACGGATCAGCGGCACGATCCAGGATTTTGGGGGCGTAAGGTAACGGTTCAGGTCAACCTCTAGAACCGTGTTGACGCCCGGTGCATGGCGCACCGCCTCTGCGACTTTTTGAGCGACATCCGTTTTCGGGAATGGCTTCAGCGTGACCACGACCTTGGCACCGGTTTCGCGCAGAATGGACGCGATCTGTTCGGGCTCCAACAGTGGATTGATCGGGTTGGCGATGCCGGCAATCCCCCCGCCCAACAGGGTCAGGATGGTTTCATTGCAGTTGGGCAGAACGTAGGCGACGACGTCTTTTTCGCCGACGCCGAGAGACCGGAACATATTGGCCGTTTGAACCGTCTTGGTTTTCAGGTCCGCCCACGTCAGGGTTTCGGCCTTATCCGTCGGTCCGGAGAGGATCTGAAAGCTGATGGCGTTTGACCCCGGAAACCGTTCTGCTGTCTGCGACAGCATTTGATACAGTGTTGTCGGTACAGGTCGATCCGCCCACGGCATTTCGTCGTTAATCCGGTTCCGGTCCGCGATGTTGGCTATGGTCAAGTCATATCCTCCCCTGTTGGTCAGCCAATTGGCGCCAAGTTGCTCCCTATCGCACAAAATGCGACTTCAAACGCCCGGGTACAAGGCTCTGGCCCCTTCGATCAAGTGACCGCATCGCCGGTGACGTTACGCTTTGTGGGGTTCCGTCACGGAAGGTTGCCGGATTATTCGGCAGCGATCCCATCAGTAAACTGCAGTCGCGCCAATCGGGCATACAGACCATCCTGCGCAACCAGGGCATCATGCGTTCCCGAGGCCACCACGCGGCCATGATCCAAGACCACGATCCGGTCCGCTTTTTTGACTGTGGCCAGTCGGTGGGCGACAATCAGCGTTGTGCGGCCTTTGCTCAACTCATCTACCGCCAGCTGGACCGCGCGTTCGCTTTCCGCGTCCAGGGCGCTTGTCGCTTCGTCCAAAAGCAATATGGGCGCGTCTCGCAAAATGGCGCGGGCGATCGCGATCCGCTGCTTTTGGCCACCGGACAACATCACACCGCGTTCCCCAAGGAAACTGTCAAATCCATTGGGCAAACCTTGCAAGAACGTATCGGCTGCGGCAGCGCGGGCTGCGGCTTTCACGTCGTCTTCGGTGGCACCCGGACGCCCAAAAGCAATGTTGTCGAAGGCCGATGTTGCGAAGATAACCGGGTCCTGAGGGACCAAGGCAAGATGTTGGCGAAACGTCGCGCGCGCCACGGATTTGATGTCAGTACCATCCAGAAAAATGCGCCCGTTCTCCGGGTCATAAAATCGCAGCAACAACTGGAAAACCGTGGTTTTCCCGGCGCCGGATGGGCCGACAAAGGCCACGGTCTCTCCGGGATTGATGGTCAGGTTCACCCCTTCCAGAGCTGGGGTTTCGGCACGCGACGGATAGCGAAAATGCACGTTTTCGAAAACGATCCGCCCTTCAACCGGGGCATGCATGGGCACTGGGTTTTGCGGGTCCTGCACGGAATCCCGCATGCCCAGCAACTCGACAAGGCGCTCGGTGGCGCCGGCCGCACGCTGCAGTTCTCCAATGATCTCGGACAAAGCGGCGACCGCGCCGGCGACCATCACCGCGTAAATGACAAACTGCACAAGGCTGCCTTCGGTCATGATGCCTGAACGTACGTCGTTTGCCCCGATCCAAAGCACGCCCACGATGCCGGTGAAGACCAGAAAAATCACAATCACGGTCATCGCCGCCCGCGTCCGGATGCGGCGCACCGCAACGTCGAACGACGTTTCGGTCACGGCACCAAACTGCGCCCGGCTGGCGGCTTCATGGGTATAGGCCTGCACGGTTTGTGCAGACGACAGAGCCTCTGACGCATTGCCAGAAGACGCGGCGATCCAATCTTGGTTTTCCTTGCTGATTTTCCGCAACCTGCGCCCGAGCAACAGGATCGGAACGACTACGGGCGGCACGATCAGCAAAACCAAAAGCGTCAGCTTCAACGATGTGGCGAGCATCAGGATCAGCCCACCGAAAAATATCAGGATGTTGCGCAGTGCAATCGATGCCGACGAGCCCAAGACAGACTGCACAAGAGTGGTGTCGGTTGTGATCCGGCTCAGGACCTCTCCTGTCAAGATCGTTTCGAAAAACGCCGGGCTCATGCCGATCACGCGGTCAAAAACTGCTTTGCGAATATCCGCGACCACGCGCTCACCCAATCGCGTGACCAGCGCATACCGCACGCCGGTGCCGATCGCGAGCAGTCCTGCAATACCAACCGCAGCCAGAAAGTATTGGTCCAGCAAAGCGGCATCCCCTTCGCGGAAATTGTCAACCACGCGGCGCACCGCCAAGGGCAGCGCCAGCGAGATCATGGCCGTGGCAATCAAGGCTGTGAGAGCCGCCGCAATCAAGCCGCGATATGGCGCCATGAAGGGCCACAAAGCCCGCAAACCATTCAAGTCTTTGGATCGGGCGCGTTCGTCATTCGAATCCGGCGGTGCGACGGGGCTTGGTCTTGAATTGGCTTCTGCCATAGGCGTGTTAGCTACTTCATATCCTGTTGCGGCAGGACGGACCCGCCAAGTTAACAGACCTCATGGCCGTCACAGCCATAGGGGTCAAGAGCCGAAGTGCCGCGGCCACCCGTACTCGACTGGTCGGATGCATCACCATGAGGGATCAGTGGAGCGGGTAGCGGGAATCGAACCCGCACCTTAAGCTTGGAAGGCTCTTATGATACCATTTCACCATACCCGCGCCGGGATGTTCGATTATGCGCGACCCGGCGGAAGGTCAAGCGGTTAAGTTGAAATAGGCACGCATCACAGCCGCACACACATTGCGGCACTGGGCCGTTCATGGCGGCGCTTGATCGGTTCTTTGCAGAACAGTGTCTTCGCCTTTGTCGGGCGCTGATTTCATGAAGAACGGCGAAGTTGCGCCGATCGTTGCGCGCGAACTTAGGAAAGATTGACCGAATCCCAACGCTGTGATCCGCTCAACCTATAAGGTACTGAGTTTATTCTGTTCACACTTTAACAAAAAGTGCTTCCTCCTGGGGGGGTTTGCCTCTTATGCCATTTGATCTTGCGCTTGCCGACTTGTTTCGCCCCTACCTGTTGCGCGGCGAAGCCACGGCGTGGCACGCAGCGTTGTCTGTCATCTACGTCGAAAGCTATGAAACTGCGGCGGGTCCTGGCGGCATTGTCATTCGTGGGATTGCACGGTTCTCCGGCAATATCGATCCTCCGAGCTTTGACCCGACAACCGGGGTCTTGCAGGCCGGCGCTGGCAACGTGGAAGGTCATCCCAGAAACCAACCGGATCGATCCGAACCTTGGCTTGATATCACCGATACCAAAGTCGAATTCACCATGTCAGTGCCGCGGGCCGGCAGCCCGACCGTTGCCAACGGCGTCGCTGCCGTACCCGGCACCAATACTGGATTTCAGCCAGTGCGCGATGTGCTGGACGCGCTGGATGCGCCGCCACTGGACGTCCCGGTTTCCGACTATCCAAACACGGGCTTTGTTCTGGATCTTGTTCTTTCGGGTATCGAAATCCGCCCCCCCTTTCTCGAGCCGGCAGAAATGCGACCGGATGGGCTTTTGGTGCCACATCCGTCCCGTCAGGACGTGGTCTTTCATCTGCCAAAAATCAAGGTTCGTCTGACTCAGGGTCTGGGCGCCGGCGCGCCACTGAATGTTTGCCTGCTATCGCTTGGGGCGCAGGGACTTGATGATCCGGGCGCGCTGAACGCGGCTGAACTTATTCGCATGGAGCCCGCACACGCGTTCATTGGGTCCGGCCGCGTGGTCGGATTTGGGTTTCGGTCGGCATATCTGGATCTTTCGACGGGGTACACGCCACCAGAGGTGCTGAACCAATTCGGCTTTGACGAAAGCTGGACAGGTCTGTACCTCCCTGAAATCAGGTTATTTTTTGCACCGAACGGGGCCGAGGACTTTGCCGTCAACGCCGGTGTGGAAAACCTGCTGATCGGGCTGGACGGATCCAGCGGCCTGACCGGAGATTTCGACGTGGCCGTGATCAATCAAGGCAGCGGCGATCTCGTATTGGGGGCAAATTTCTGGGCAAATCCCAACCGGTCCATCGGGATTACGCGGACATCGCCCGGTCAGGCGATCGCGGCAATACCGGAAAACACGCGTATGGCCGTAGACGTGCGCGGTGGACGCGCACCCTACGCGGTGACGGTGGATGCCGGCAGCGGCCCGCAAGGCGGGCTGGTGCATGATGTGACGACACCGGCGACCGGAAACCGGACAATCACGATCAGCGTCTCAGATGCAAGCGCTCCACCGAAACAAGGCCAGCTGGTGATCACGGCAAACAGACAGGTCGGACCCAGCACGCAAAGCGGCGCGCGACAGCCCGCCGAAGTGGACACCACCGGCATCAGCCGTGGACCACAATCGCTGCCTTCGCCCGAATTGCGCATTCTCGCGGACAACAAGGAAACCGGGGTGGTTCGCGTAGGGCTCGACATGCTGGTGCCCGACCCGACGACCCAATGGACGGTTGATGGCAGCATGACGACCGGTCTTTACGTCGACGTCACCGTTCCACCAGATGGCAGCGAGGGCGTTTTCGCAACAATCCCGACGACGCCAATCACCAGCCTGACGGCGTATTACCAATTTGATCGCCCACCAAAAGTGGGTGCTGAAACCTTTGCACTTACGGATGGAAACATCCGGGACAAAGTGGCCCTCACGGCATCTACGACCTCCGCCTGGACGCCGGGTTCGAAGAATTTCGATGTGGCTTACGGGCACATACTTTCGCAGATTAACCCACGTGATGTGACGATCACCGGCAACGCTAGCATTGACGGCAATGCCAGCCAAGGCAAAGCGCAATACAACTATTTGTTGAGCCAACGTCGTGCAAAAGGTTTGCGCGCCTTCCTAAATCAGAAGTTCCCGCCAGGCTTTACGGGCACGGACAGCCCCAGTGGCGGAACCGTGACAAACAGCTGGCGCACTCAATGGCTTGGCAACACGAACCCCAGAAACATCTATTGGGTCGCGGAAGTCACGGGGTTCTCGGTCAGCCCGCCAGCGCTTGAAGTAACAGGGAACATCACGCGCCCGGCCACGCCTCAAATTCATACGCCGGGCGTGCCCGATACACCGCCAAGCGACCCGGCCACACCGGACTGGTTCAGGTCCGCGCGACTGAAAGTGCGGATTGTGCGCAACCAGTTTGTCGCACTGGAACTTTCCGGTCAGATCGATTTTCAAACGGGGGTCGAAAGCGCAATCCAGAACGGCGGCGTCACCCAGACACCCAGCATTCGGGGCGTCGGCGCGAATCCAGCCGACGGTATCACGGATTTCCTGTTCCTCTACCAAACCGACCCGGCGAGCCAGACAGATGAGGTCAAGCTCTACATCGGTGCCGACCCTGCCGATCGAGACGGATTGGTGATGACCGGGCAGTTGCCGGGCCAAGCGCTGCAGCCGGCCGGCAATGTCGGCCAGAACCTTTTGGGCATGACCTGCCTTTTCACGCCGCTTCTCGCCGCAGCCGCCCCACCAAATCCTGCCGATGGCGATTTGGTGCCCTTGGCTTTGTCCGCAGGAGTCATCGGTGTAGCGACAGGCTTGGCGCAGGCTGGATTCTTCAACGTTGAACGCGTGATCCTGTTTGGCGGCGAAGGCGCGTTTCGCCGACAAGGGGATTTGTGGCAAGTTTCGTTCCTGTTTGACGTGGAAACCGCCGTGTCGGTCGACCTGTCGTTTGGTGGGGGCAGCGGCGGTGGTGGGTTCACACTGTTGCGCATCCCGCGCGAACGACCTCTTGCCGTGCGCTACAAGGCCATTGGACTGAGCTTTGGCGAGCCCCCCGGAGGAGGTGGCCGGTTCGAGTTCCGACCGATGTTTGACAGTTCCAAAGGATACTCGATCGACGTCTCTGGACCCGGAACCATCCAGGTGGCCGAACCGCTTGGCAATATTTTGCAAGTCGCCGGTGCACGTATAGCGCGCACCAACCCCTTGAACTTCGAAATTGATCTGAAATTTGCCGTTGATCTGGGTGTACTCTCGGTTGATCGGGCGCGGGTTCGCATGCCGATCGACCCCCTTGGGCCACCAGAGCTTACCGCGTTTGGCGCCGGGCTCAAAGTGCCGGGCGTTCTTGAAGGCAAAGGCTATATGGAATTTGGCCAGAACGGCGGATCCACTGAAATCAAGGGCGG
>CAWUIW010000197.1:0-6575 GCA_963922515.1 uncultured Rhodobacterales bacterium
CCATCCGCGAAGGCGGCCGCACCGTCGGCGCAGGCGTCGTCTCCAAAATCATCGAATGATGATCAGCCGCCGCGCTTGCGCGGCGGCATTCAGATTTACCTTTGGGCAGGGCGACCTGCCCCTCGGGTTCGAAGAGGGCCGGCGGAATGAGCCACTGGTCGTCCTATCAACTCCAAATGCCTTGAAAGGCGTAAGAAATGCAAAGCCAAAACATTCGTATTCGGCTGAAAGCGTTTGACTATCGCGTTCTGGATGCCAGCACGCAAGAGATTGTCAATACCGCCAAACGGACCGGTGCCAGCGTACGTGGCCCGATCCCGCTGCCGAACAAGATCGAGAAGTTCACGGTTCTCCGTGGCCCTCACGTTGACAAGAAATCACGCGATCAGTTCGAGATCCGGACGCACAAGCGTCTGCTGGACATCGTGGATCCGACCCCGCAAACCGTGGACGCGCTGATGAAGCTCGACCTCGCGGCTGGCGTGGATGTCGAGATCAAGCTGCAGTAAGCCCGGAGGTATTGAAAGATGCGCTCTGGTGTTATCGCAAAGAAAGTGGGCATGACCCGGTTGTTCCTCGAAAGCGGGAAACAGGTGCCGGTGACCGTGCTGCAACTGGAAAACCTGCAGGTTGTTGCGCAGCGCACCGCCGACAAGGATGGCTACACGGCTGTTCAGTTGGGCGCTGGCGCTGCGAAAGCAAAACGCGTCAGCCAACCGATGCGCGGTGTGTTCGCCGCCGCAAAGGTCGAACCAAAGCGGAAGCTGGCAGAGTTTCGGGTGACCGAAGACAACCTGATCGCGATCGGTGAAGAGATTTCGGCCGAGCACTTTCTGGAAGGTCAGAAAGTCGACGTGTCGGGCACATCGATCGGTAAGGGTTTTGCCGGTGCCATGAAACGGCACAATTTCGGTGGTTTGCGCGCCTCGCACGGTGTGTCGATCAGCCACCGGTCGCATGGTTCGACCGGTCAGTGTCAGGATCCGGGCAAGGTGTTCAAGGGTAAGAAAATGGCAGGCCACATGGGCGCTGCACGTGTGACGACCCAGAACCTGGAAGTTGTGAAAACTGACGTTGACCGTGGTCTGATCATGATCAAAGGCGCTGTTCCTGGCTCCAAGGGTGGTTGGGTTACGGTGAAAGACTCCGTGAAAAAGAAACTGCCGGATGGTGTCCCGTTCCCGGCCGCACTGAAAAAGGCGGCTGAAGCTCCCGCAGAAGACACACCTGCGGAAGGGGGTGAAGCATGAAACTTGATGTGATCAACCTCGACGGTGGTAAAGCCGGCGATATCGAGTTGTCCGAAGACCTGTTCGGTCTGGAACCGCGGACGGATATCTTGCACCGTGTTGTGCGCTGGCAGCGCAACAACGCGCAAGCGGGCACCCACAAGGTGAAAACCCGGTCGGAGACAAGCTATTCGACCAAGAAGATCTATCGCCAAAAGGGCACCGGCGGTGCGCGGCACGGCGATCGCAACGCGCCGATCTTCCGCAAGGGTGGCATCTACAAGGGGCCGACACCTCGGTCGCACGGCCATGACTTGCCCAAGAAGTTCCGCAAACTGGGACTGAAGCATGCTCTGTCCGCAAAAGCCAGGGCTGGTGAGATCGTTGTGATCGAAGCCGCCGAAGCCGAAGGCAAGACGTCCGCTCTGGCCAAGCAGGTGAAGAACCTGGGTTGGAAACGCGCATTGGTCATCGACGGTGCATCGGTCAACGAAGGGTTCCTGAAAGCGTCGAAGAACATCGACGGTCTGGATATCCTGCCGACCATGGGCGCAAACGTTTATGACATCCTCAAACGTGATACGCTGGTGATCACGAAGGCAGGTGTTGAAGCACTGGAGGCTCGTCTGAAATGAGCGCGAAGGCAGAACATTACGACGTGATCCGCAAGCCGATCATCACAGAGAAATCGACGATGGCATCCGAAAACGGCGCCATTGTTTTCGAAGTGGCAATCGATGCGGCCAAGCCAGAGATCAAGGATGCGGTTGAAAGCCTGTTCGGGGTCAAAGTAAAGGCTGTGAACACGACGATCACTAAGGGCAAAGTCAAACGCTTCCGCGGCCAGTTGGGTAAGCGGAAAGACGTGAAAAAGGCTTATGTGACATTGGAAGAGGGCAACACGATCGACGTGACCACCGGTCTTTGATCCTCGCCTGAAAAGAACACCCAAAGCCCCCGCAATAGCGGGGGCTTTTTTTGTGCGGTCAGTCCGGCAGACCTTCGCTCCATTTCCGCAGTTCGTCGAGGAAGCCCAAGGCCGAGCGCCCAAGATCGGTGATTTCATAGTGCACAGAAACCGGGGCCGTCTGCTGGACTTCGCGGTGCACAAGGCCTTGCGCTTCCAGTTGCCTGAGACGTTCTGCTATCATTTTTTTCGACGCACCCACGATCATGCGCGCCAAGTCGTTGAATCGGACAGGACCGTCTTTGAGGTGCCACAAAATGGTGCCGGTCCATTTGCCCCCTATGATGCGCATGCCGCGTTCAATGGAACACGGAGTGGCGCACGCATCGCTGGCCGTACGCCGACCGGCATCGTCTTCGACAATCTTTGCATGCATAAGCGGTGCTTTCCTCAGGTTACCAAAAGTATACTGGTAGATAAAGGTAACTTGCAAGCTCAACTGTGCAGCATGGCCGGCCAGAAACGGTTGCAAGGACATCGGAGGAAGCGATGAAAAACGTCTTGATCCTGAATGGGCATCAACCTGGACCTTTTGCAAATGGCGACCTGAACCAAGCCTTTGTCGCGCGGGCGCAAACGCTGCTCAGAGATCGCGGCGCGCAAGTTGAGGTCACCAAAGTTTCGGATGGGTTCGACATTGAAACGGAAATTGATCGGCATCTCTGGGCCGACGCCCTGATCTTTCAGTTTCCTGTGAACTGGATGGGTTTGCCATGGGTCTTCAAGAAATACATGGACGAGGTTTACACTGCGGGCATGGATGGGCGGCTGGCACACGGTGATGGTCGTCGGTCTGATGCGCCAAACCAGCACTACGGCATGGGAGGGAGCCTGAAGGGGTTACCGTACATGATCTCTGCCACATTCAATGCGCCCAAGTCAGCGTTCGATGATCCGGCTCAGCCATTTTTTCAGGGTGGCAGTGTGGATGACTTGTTTCGCCCAATCCACTTGACCATGAAATTCATGGACGCACGGCCACGGCCGACCTTCGCAGCCCATGATGTAGTCAAAAACCCTTCGATCGCCGACGACTTCGTCCGTTTCGATGCCCATTTGAGCAACCAGTTTTTCAAGGATCTCCCTGATGTCGCAGCCTGATATCCTGCTTTACACCGCCAACACGATGAACGGGTGGAAGCCCCTGATCTTCCTGCATGAAGCCGAGATCGCCTACGACATGGTTCCGATCAGCTTTTCAAAGAAAGAACAAAAGGCACCGGACTACCTAAAGCTCAATCCAAACGGACGCATCCCCACGATCGTCGATCGTGGCAATGGTGAGTTCGCAGTCTTTGAGAGTGGTGCCATCCTTTGGTACCTGGCGGAGAAATACGATATGTTCCTCAGCCACGACCCCAAGGAACGGTCTGAAACGCTGCAATGGCTCATGTTCCAGATGGGCGGGATTGGCCCGATGATGGGTCAGGCGATGTTTTTTCAGCGCATAGCCAAACCGAATGGCGATGACGTGCCCTACGCGGTCACACGGTATGTGGATGAAAGCCGCCGCTTGTTGGAGGTACTTGATACACGTCTGGCGGAACGGACATGGCTAGTTGGTGACGCAATGTCGATTGCCGATATGGCCACCTATCCTTGGGCCCGAAGTTTTTTTTGGGCGACGGTGTCCGTTGACGGGCTGGATCACTTGCAGGCGTGGTTCGACCGCATCGATGCGCGCCCACGCACCCAGGCCGCCCTGCAGTTGCCCGAACCGCGCCCATCTGCTTTTGGGCAAGGCGATATCGATGCAGCAGCACAGGCCAACGCGGCGCGGTTCAAGGATAGCTGACACGCAGGCCCAAACCTGCTTTGCCGGGTGCAGCCGTTGGAAGTTGGCTGTAAACCCTGCGTCCAATATGTAATGAAACAGAGCAGGACACAGCCCTTGTGCTTTCGGAGGCATGGCGTTGACGACGCTTTACATCGATGCGGACGCGTGCCCCGTTAAAGACGAGGCCGAACGGGTAACAAGCCGGCTCAAAGTGCCGATGGTTCTGGTGTGCAATGGCGGTTTGCGTCCGTCTCGCAATCCTCTCGTGAAACTAGTGATTGTGGATGAAGGACCGGATGTCGCCGACCGTTGGATCGCCGATCAGTGCGGTCCCGGCGATGTGGTTGTCACCTCGGACATTCCGTTGGCTGATCGATGTCTGAAGGCAGGGGCGTGTGTTCTGCAGCACAACGGCGAAGTGTTGACCCAAGGCAACATCGGACCACGCCTTGCCACGCGCGACTTGATGCAAGATATCCGCGCCGCCAACCCGCTGCACCAAGGGGGGAGCGGGGCTGCCTTATCCAAGGTGGATCGGTCAAGGTTCTTACAGGCGCTCGATCGCGCGTTGCTGCAAGCGCGGCGCCTTGGCGCCTAGACGGGTTCCTGACCGTCTGTTGCATCGAGCGGTTTATGCGCGGTTTCTTTCAAAAGTATCGCGGCAACCAAAGAAACGGCGGCCATCGCCGACAAATACCATGCAAATGATATGTCCGAACCGGATCGCGACAGGATCCATGTAGCCACCATTGGGGACGTGCCGCCAAACACCGCAAAGCACAGGTTGTAGCTGATGCTGACGGCCGTGACCCGAATGTGCGGTGGGAACGCCTCGCATAGTGTCGCTGGCAACCCACCGACAAAAATCGCGATGATTGCCGCGAAGCTCAACTGTCCGATAAGAACCATGGCTTCGTTCTGATGATGCATCAGAGAAACAAGTGGATAGGGCAGTACAACCATCAAGGCCGCCCCAATGATCAGTCCCGGTCTGCGCCCAAGCCGGTCCGACGCCATGGCGGCGAACGGCACGATGACGGCAAGCAGGACCATCGCCAGACTGTTGATGGACAACGCCTCGCTTCGGGCCTCGTGCACGTTACTGACAAGCCAGCCGACCATGTAAACGAACGCCGTGTAGAACGTAACGGCGAAGCCGACGTTCAGGGCAAGAATATGCGCCATGCTGCGCCAATGGTGACGTACGGCTTCAACCACGGGTGCTTTGCCATCATCTTTGGGTTCTGGCGACGTCTCTGCAATGCCCCTGCGAATAGCATATCCAACAAGGGCCACCACGACGCCCGAAATGAACGGTATACGCCAACCCCAAGCTTCCAATGCTGCGTCCGACACCATGGCCGAAATTGCGGCGCCTACCGTCGAGCCCAACAGAATACCGCCGGTCGCACCAAACAAGGCCCAACATGTGAAGAAAGCGCGGCGCGTCCCGGGGGCATGTTCGGCCAGAAACACGATGGAACTTGTATATTCACCGCCCACAGCCACACCTTGCATCATCCGCAGTAACACGAGCAGGACGGCGGCGGCGACGCCCCAATCTGCGTAGGTGGGCAAGACTCCGATCAGAAACGACGGCACAGCCATCAACCCGATGGACAGCATCAATGCGCGTTTTCGGCCAATACTGTCGCCGATCCAGCCGAACAGCCAGCCTCCAATCGGCCGCATGAGAAAACCAGCCGCGAAGGCGCCGTAAGATGCGATCAGCGATACGGTCGGATCGTCCGAAGGAAAGAACTGCTTCGCAAGAATGTGTGCGAAAAAACCGTAGACGGCAAAATCGTACCACTCCAAAATGTTTCCGATGATGCCTGCGCCGATCAGCTTGATTTGATCCCGCGACAATCCTGTATCTGCCATCGATCCGCCCACAAAATTGGAATTCACGCATGCCGCGAGCGCAGCCTATTCGCTGCGCCCGCGAGTTGAGTGAATGCTAGGACGAAATGGTTCCTTTGGCCAGCACTACCAAGGCCAACTTGCCCGCATTTCCCAGTGCTGGGTTCGGGTGATTGCATTGCAAGCGATCTGGCATATCCAGCGTCGGCTGCATAGGTTGAGGGGAAACAGCTTTGAGGACGGCCATGACCCCCACATCCGGACCCATCCTGCGCCTGTTCGAAGTGCGCACCCACCCCGGTTGCGCAGATCAACTGCTGACCAATTTTGCCACCACGTCAGCCAATGTGGTGCAAAACGAGCCCGGCAATGTCGGCTACTTGTTCGGGCGTGAAATCGACGTTTCGGGCGACTTGGTTGTCTTTGCGTCGCTGTGGCAGGATTTGGACGCGATCAAATCGCGCTTTGGCGAGGACTGGCAAGAGTCTTTCTTGCCACCAGGGTACGAAGATATGATCGCATCCTGTTCTATTCGGCATATTGACCTGTCGGGCGGCTGGCACGTCCATTGACGGCGTCAGTCGTGTCAATCAAAGAAAATCTCTGGTCGGTCTAGACCCGGCGCACAACCTCTGCCATAAGCCGCCAATCGCTCGGCCTCGGATTCGTTCCGGGGCCTGTGACTTTTGAACGGGGACCTTCGGGGCCCTACACCACATAGGTTCCTTCAAAGGGACCG
>CAWUIW010000198.1:0-6537 GCA_963922515.1 uncultured Rhodobacterales bacterium
AAGGCGCTGAAGGACCTGACCGAGAACCACGGTGTGATCCTCGAAGACACGCCTGCGGACTACTTCACCGAGTATTCGGCAGCGGCGGCCAAGGCACTTCAGGCCGCAGCTGACGAGAACGAGTTCTTTGCAGAAGTCTGGGCGTCGCAGCGCGCCTTTGCCGAGATCGCTGTTCCGTTCTGGGCCGGTGCGCAGACCTCGAACGCAGGTCTGGGCCGTGCATTTGCGGACACTCTGAAGTAATTCAGATCTGAGCGGGCCCCCTGTTGGGCCCGCTTGCTCTTGTTTTCCAAGCGCCGGTCGCGGGCGTTTCGAAAAAAAGAGCGTGGATATCAAATCCGCGTCTACGGGAGGGACAACCGAATGGCTGACGAACCGAATCCAGAAGATCTGGAGATCGCCGACGAACTTATCGCCGAGCGCCGTGCCGAAGCCCCTGGCGAAACCCCAGAGGATATGACCCCATGGCAACGCCCTATCACCGCGGCGATTGACGTGATCAACTATCGCGCCGGGCAGATTATCGCATTGTTGATTGTCCCGCTGATCGCCGTCGTGGTGTACGAGGTTTTTGCCCGAAATTCGTTTGCAATCCTGCAGGACGCTGGGTTTGGCGACTTTGCCCGGTCGCTTGGTCTGGGCCCGACCCTGTGGGTGTATGACACAAGCCGGATGTTGGCGGGCGTTCTATTCATGGCGGCGGCCGGCTACGGACTGATGCGCGGGGTGCATATCCGCGCTGATTTCCTGTATCGCAACTGGTCAAGTAAGACGCAGGCCACCGTGGACGCGGTGTTGTACCTATTCTTCTTCATGCCCTCGATGATCCTTTTCACCGTCGTGGCATCGCAATTCTGGTGGCTGGCCTATTCCACAGGCGAAACGCTGGCGCTGGACAGCGCCTGGGGACCCGTATTGTGGCCCGCGCGTCTGGCCATGCCGGTTGGTGGTTTTCTGCTGGCACTCCAAGGTATTCCCGAGATTTTCAGGGCTTTCCACAAGATGGGCAAGGAACGCGAACGCATCTTTGTGCGCATCTTGCCATTCTACGTTGTGGGCCTTGTCTGGCTGATCCTGGCAGTCTTCACACCGGACATCGTGCCGGGTGGTGAATGGTTCACGGATCTGATGAGCCAGCGACCCAATCTGTCGAAGCCGACGATTGGTCTGATCATGCTGTGTGCAATGCTGTTCGTGATTTTCATCGGCTTCCCGATCGCATTCACCCTGATCTTCCTAGCCTTCGTGTTTGGCATCTGGGGCGCCAACTTTAAGCTCACCACGCTGCTGATGACTCTCAACACGAACTCGACCATGCTGAACGACCAGTTGATGGCGGTTCCGTTGTTCGTGCTGATGGGCATCGTCATGGAACAAGCCGGATTGATGGAACGGCTGTTCGGATCGATCCAGATGATTATGTCGCGTGTGCGCGGCGCCCTGTACATCGCAGTGTTGATCGTCTCGACCATCTTTGCGGCGGCAACAGGTATCGTGGGCGCGTCTGTCACGATCCTTGGCATCATGGCGGGCGCCACGATGAGCCGCTCTGGCTACAACGTGCAACTGGCCGCCGGCACAATAACGGCCGGTGGTACCTTGGGTATTCTGATCCCACCCTCGATCATGTTGATCGTGATGGGCCCGGTGCTCGAAGTATCCGTGCTGGACCTTTTCCGAGCGGCATTTGTCCCCGGCGCTTTGTTGGCATCACTTTATCTGATCTACACGCTGGGGCGCTGCTGGCTGAACCCAAGCCTCGGACCCATTCTGGCCGAGGAAGACCAACCCGTCACATCCAATCGCTACGGCGTGGAGGTGGTTCTGATCTCGGTCGGCGTGCTCGCCGTTTGCCGGGTATTTGGATGGGCCTTAAATGGCACGTTTGCCGGCACCATTCCGTTTGCGGGATTGCTGATCACGCTCGCTGCACTGGCGGTGGCGTATCTGGCTTACAAGAATCTCAACATTCTGCGCATCGTCACCCCCATTGCCATCGGCGGCCAGATGTTCATCTCGGTCACGGCGTTGATGGGTGGGCAACTGTCCGGCACGTCGACCACTATCACCATTGGCTGGCTTGTCCTGATGGCGCTGTCTGCCTATCTCGTGCTGCCCCTGTACCGCGCAGACGCCAAAGAGAACTTCTTTTTCTCGGATCTGTGGGACGAGTTCTTTCAGGGCCTGATGCCACCCACGATCCTGATCAGCTTTGCCTTGGGCTCGATCCTTTTGGGTCTGGCCACACCGGCAGAGGCGGCGGCGATGGGTGCCTTTGGTGCCATCCTGCTTTCCATCATATACCGCAAATTCTCGTTCGGCGGTTTCATGGAATGCTTGATCAAGTCGTTGGAAATCACCGTTCTGATCATGTTCCTTGTCGCGGCATCGAACTTCTTCGGAGCGCAGTTCTCCAGCCTTGGCACGCCGAAGATGCTAACCGATGGTTTGCTGGCGCTCGACATGTCGCCCTACATGGTGCTCATCTTGGTGATGGCGCTGGTCTTCCTTTTGGGCTGGCCACTGGAATGGGTGCCGATCGTTCTGATTGTGGTGCCAATTCTGTTGCCTACAGTCATCGCGCTTGATCTGCCTGGCTTTGACAGCACCTATGACATGTTGGTGTGGTTCGGGATACTTGTGGCGGTGAACTTACAGACGGCCTGGCTGTCCCCACCCGTGGCCTTGTCGGCGTACTTCTTGAAAGGGGTCGTTCCGAACTGGGACCTCAAGGACATCTACCTGGGCATGATGCAGTTCATGCTGGTCCAGCTTCTTGGTCTCATCCTGCTCTTCCTTTTCCCGCAGCTTGTGCTTTGGTTGCCGCGGATCATGGCAGGAGGCTAAGGCATGAACGCAGCGCCACGGTCCACCCTGTCCTACCTGAAATGGCCTCTTATCGTGACGGCTGTAGGACTTTTTCTGTCAGCTTGGCTGGGGTGGGAAACGCATCACACGATTAAGGCGGTTCTGTCCTTTCTTCTTGTTGGCGCCGTTTTGGCGGTCCTCGAAATCTCGTTGTCTTTCGACAACGCCATTGTAAATGCCAACAAGCTCGAAGACATGACGCCGGTCTGGCAACACAGGTTCCTGACCTGGGGGATTCTGATCGCCGTCTTCGGGATGCGCATAGTGTTTCCGCTGGCCATCGTGGCAATTTTTGCGTGGGTCGACCCGTTCGAGGCAGCACGACTTGCTCTGGCGGAACCCGATGAATACTCGCGCATCATATCGCACGCGCACGGGCCCATCGCCGCCTTTGGCGGCACGTTTCTTATGATGGTGGCCCTGAAGTTCTTTGTCGACGAAGACAAGTCCATTCACTGGGTGGAATGGTTGGAACAACGCCTGCGTAAATGCGGTTCGATCCGGGGGTTTGAGATTGCGTTGGTTCTGGTTGTGGTGGTGATTATCTCGCAATCGCTGGCAGATGGCTACCGATCGTCCTTCCTGTTTTCGGCGATTATGGGTCTTTTGGTTTTCACTCTGGTCGACGGGCTTGGCACGTATCTTGACAACTCGTCCAAGGCGGCCACCGATATCGGGGTCAAAGGTGGGCTTGGGGCGTTTTTGTATCTGGAAGTGCTGGATGCCAGCTTTTCCTTTGACGGCGTGATCGGGGCTTTTGCGTTGACCACCAACATAATCCTGATCGCCATCGGGCTGGGCATAGGTGCGATGTACGTCCGCTCAATGACGATCATGTTGGTCGAAAAGGGCACATTGCAACATTTCCGTTACCTAGAGCACGGCGCGTTCTACTCGATCTTTGCGCTTGCCGTCATAATGTTCCTGCAGTCACTGTTTCATGTTCCGGAAACCATCACAGGCACCATTGGCGTCGTCGTCATCGGGTATGCGCTTGTATCGTCGGTTCGGCACAATAAACGCGTGGCGCAGAGTTAGCGCGAGGTCCCGGTCTCGCACACCTACAAAGAGAGGCAGATCATGTACCAAAAAATCCTTGTGGCGATGGCGCTGGATCACGAAGTCTCGCAACAAACACTCAAACTCGCACGTGGTTTCTGCGCCCCGGACGGCAAAGTGATCGCCTTGCATGTCCTCGAAGAGCCCCAAGGCACGGCCAATGCAAAGTTACGCGAGGACCTGATTGCCGAAGGCAAGGACCGCGCTACGAAATTGTTTGCCCAGAAACTGGCGGATCATCCCAAAGTTGAGCCCATGATCGAAACCGGGCATGTCTCGCGCACCATCATCGAAGTGGCGCAGGCCGAAGGTGTGGATTGCATCGTCATGGGATCACACAAACCCGGATTTGCCGAGTATCTGATCGGATCAAACGCGGCTCGGGTCGTGCGGCATGCGCCATGCTCGGTCCACGTGTATCGCAGCGCCTAGTCCGCGGCTTTTGGTGGTCAGCCGTAGACTGGTTGCCTAGGGTGCCTGCAACCCCAACCCCGTAAGTCCGGATACCCGACAATGCCAGCTGATACCGTCCCCCGTGTTCCCGATCAAATGATGGCCGTTGTCACCACGGGCAACGGCGGACTTGAAAAACTGGACTATCAATCTGTTCCGGTGCCAGTACCAGCCGCGGGCGAGGTCTTGCTGCGCGTATTGGCGGCCGGGGTCAACAACACTGAAATCAACACTCGGTTGGGATGGTATTCGTCGTCGGTGACCACAGACACCGGATCCACGTCGGATTATCAAGAACAGCACAGCGAACAGAAGTCGGACGGCGGCTGGAACGAAGCGACGCCGTTTCCCTTGATCCAAGGCACTGACTGTTGTGGCCGCGTTGTCGCCTGCGGCGATGCTGTCGACGGCACGCTTTTGAACCAGCGGGTACTGGTGCGCGCCTGCATGCGCCCAAATGGCTATGACGTTATGGACAATATCTGGATGGCGTCTGATTTTGACGGCGCCTTTGCCGAATACGTGAAAGTACCGGCATCAGAGGTGTTCGCCGTGGACTGCGACTGGACCGACGAAGAGCTGGCCACAATACCATGTGCGTATGGCACAGCCGAAAACATGTTGCACCGGGCCAAAGTGAAAGCCGGCGACGTGGTGGTTGTGGCTGGCGCTTCGGGCGGTGTGGGATCGGCCGCCGTACAATTGTCCAAGCGCCGTGGTGCTACGGTGGTTGCGATCACCAGCGCGTCTAAGGCGGAACAGGTGCAGGCGCTTGGGGCGGATGTTATCGTCGAGCGCGGCCAAGACCTGACACGCGCTTTGGGCGATAACAGCGTCGATGTCGTTGTCGACAACGTAGCTGGCGCAAGCTTTCCCCAAATGCTCAAAATCCTCAAGCGCGGCGGGCGTTTCGTATCGTCGGGAGCCATCGCGGGCCCGATCGTTTCGCTGGATATGCGGGATATGTACCTCAAAGACATCTGCCTGATCGGTTGCACCGCATGGGACGAACCGGTGTTCCCCAATTTGGTGTCCTACATCGAACGCAATGAAATCAAGCCTTTGGTTGCCAAGGTCTTTCCCCTGTCGCTCATCGCACAGGCCCAGACAGAATTCATGGAAAAAACGCATTTCGGCAACTTTGTCCTGGTGCCCCCGTCATCGGCCTGATTGCACACCCGACGACATCGCCATGTCGCGAAAGTGTCGGACGTGCGCTCCAATCTGTGCCGTGATGTCACGCAGGTGTACATTGGAGGCAGCCCATGGACTATCGCGACCTCATCAATCTGGACCAGTATCCAATTGATCGCCCCGGCCTCGCGCTCGACGCCCGGATTGCGGCCGTGCAGCGGGACCTTGCCGAAGACGGGTGCGCTGTGTTGCCAGGTTTCCTGACACAGGCCGGTGTAGAGGCCATCGCCGCCGAGGCGGATGAAAATGCTCGGTTTGCGCATCGCACCTTCAACCGAACCAACGCCTATTTCACCGAAGACGACCCCGCTCTGCCGACCGAACATCCCAAACGCCGGTTTTTCGACCGGTCAAACGCGTTTGTCCCCGCGGACAACTTCAAAGCCGATGGCCCTCTGCGCAGCGTGCATGACGCACCCGGTTTCGATGGCTTTGTGCAGGCGTGTTTGCAGGAAACCGCGTTTTATCGCTACGCGGACCCGTTGGCTGATGCCATCGTGAACCTTGCAGAGGCCGGCCCTGGGTTTCCGTGGCATTTTGATACCAACAATTTCACCGTAACACTGGCCATTCAGAACGCCGAAGGCGGCGGTGCGTTCGAGTACGCCCCATCAATACGCGACTCGCAGGGCAACGAACATTTCGACGATGTCGGGCGCGTGCTGGATGGCACATCCGACAGGGTGCGGCGGCTGGAACTTCAGCCCGGCGACCTGCAACTGTTTCGTGGACGCTACAGTTTGCATAGAGTGGCACCACTTGTTGGAAAACGGCCCCGGTATGTAGCGATCCTGTCCTATGTTGAAGAGCCGAACATGGTGGCAACACCGGAGCGCGCCAAGCAACTCTATGGCCGCGTTTTGCCCATACATCTTGAGTGCGCTGGTCGTAGGGCCGACACCCTCATCGACTGAGACGCAGTTCTTTTTGATCAAGGGATCTTGTTTTCCGCATGGAAAGAAA
>CAWUIW010000199.1:0-6492 GCA_963922515.1 uncultured Rhodobacterales bacterium
GGGCCGCCCCCGGGCCTGCGCCCAACGCCCGTTGCCGTCCATGATAATCGCGACATGGTGCGGGCCGCCGGGTACGGCAATATCCGGCGCATGCGCCATCTGCGGCTCCCCAGGTCTTAGACCTGCATGATTTCGGCTTGTTTGGTCTCCAAGGCGGCGTCGACCGCCTTGATCATCTTGTCGGTCAGATCCTGTACTTCAGATTCCCAGAACTTCTGGTCATCCTCGGACAACCCATCGGACTTGGCCTTTTTGATCTGATCCATGCCATCACGGCGCACGTTGCGGATCGCGACCCGCGCGCTTTCGGCGTACTGCCCGGCCACTTTGCCCAACTCTCGCCGGCGCTCTTCGTTCAATTCGGGGATCGGCAGCATGATGATTGTGCCGTTGAGCTGCGGGTTGATCCCCAGCCCGCTTTCGCGAATGGCTTTTTCGACCGCGTTGACCATGGATTTGTCCCAGACATTGACCGTGACCATCCGCGGTTCGGGGACGTTGATGGTCCCGACCTGATTGATCGGGGTACGCTGACCATAGGCTTCGACCGTCACCGGCTCGAGCATCGAGGCGCTGGCGCGTCCCGTCCGGAGCGAGGCAAACTCTGTTTTCAAAGACGACATGGCCCCTTCCATGCGGCGTTCCAAATCGTCGGTATCCAGTTCAAAGTCGTCGGACATTCATGCCTCTTTCGGTTTTGGTCAGCATCATGGATGCGGTGCCCGTATATATCAGCCGGGCAAAGGTTTGACAGGGGAAATATGCGATGGGCTGCCTGCCCCAATCGACCACCTTTATGAAACGGGTACCGGCTGAAAGATGAAATCACCCTCGGTCGACGTGACAATACCCGACGCCGACAGGTTGCCGTTGTCGGACCCCCCGTTGCACTGCATGGCCGCGACACCGGCGGTTGCGATGGAACCCGTAGAGGTGATGATGTTGGGAGTCAGAGACGTGATCAGAAGTCGGGGGATCGTGTTGGTGGAAAGGATAGCGGTCTTGCGATTCCCGGGCGCGCTTGCGCCTTCAAAATGGAGTATCTCGTCGCACGAAGCCAAGTGAATGCCAAGTAAACAGCCATGGCGCCAACGGACCTTTCAATCCGTTTGCACGAACCTTGCATTTGATAACTTGGAGCGGCCCGGCTCAACACACCTTGGTGTAGGTGCCCTGCCCGGCCAAGATGCCCCGGAACCCGCCGGGCTCATCCAGCGAGAAGACGATGATGGGCAGATTATTGTCACGTGCCAGAGCGATGGCGCTGGCATCCATCACGCCCAAACGCTTGGCCAGGCAATCGTCATAGCTGACCACATCGTAGCGTACGGCGTCTGAGTGTTTGGCCGGATCCTTGTCGTAGACGCCGTCGACCTTGGTGCCTTTGAAGATCGCTTCGCAGTTCATTTCGTTGGCCCGTAGCGTGGCCGCGGTATCCGTGGTGAAATAGGGGTTGCCCGTTCCGGCGGCGAAGATACAGACACGGCCCTTTTCAAGGTGCCGTATGGCGCGTCGCCGGATGTAGGGCTCGGCAACCTCGTTCATGGTGATTGCGCTGATGACCCGAGTATGAATACCGATGCCTTCCAGTGCCGACTGCACGCCCAAAGCGTTCATCACGGTGGCCAGCATGCCCATGTAGTCGGCTGTGGCGCGTTCCATCCCCTGGGCCGAGCCTTGCAATCCTCGAAAGATGTTGCCGCCGCCGATCACCATGCAGATTTCAACCCCAAGATCGTGAACCGACTTCACCTCGTTCGCGATTCTCTGAACGGTCGGCGGATGCAGGCCAAATCCCTGACTGCCCATCAGCGCTTCGCCAGAGATTTTCAGCATCACCCGCCGGTAGGTGGTCTCTGGTTGCTCTGACCGGTCCGGTTTGGGACCCGAGGGCGAAACGGCGGTCGATGTATGAAGGGAAGAGGTCATGTTGCGCTCCGCACTGGGCCGGGGTTAGTTTCGCGCAAAATGTAGCAAAACGTCCCCGGGTTCAATTGGCGCGTCCTGCCGATTTGAAGTGACCCAAGCTGAAATCGCATGCCGCTTGCCAACTTACCCAGCCTGTCAAAGATCGACTCCCATACGCCAATCCTCATCGCCGGGCCGACCGCGTCCGGAAAATCCGCGCTGGCATTGGAAATTGCAGACAGATTCGGCGGCAACGTGATCAATGCCGATGCCAGCCAGGTTTATGCCTGTTGGCGTGTGATCACCGCGCGTCCGTCTCCCGAAGAAGAACATCGCGCCCCGCATAAGCTTTACGGGCACGTCGATTGGCACACCGCCTACAGTGCCGGTCATTGGCTGCGCGAGGTGCAACCGCTGCTCGCTGCATCGGAACGGCCAATCATCGTGGGGGGCACCGGGCTTTATTTTCTGGCACTGACCCAAGGCATGGCGGAAATTCCGGCGGTACCAACCGAGACGCGGCAAAGGGCCGACGCAATGACGCTCGCAGATATGCTGTCAGAGATCGATGACGAAACCGCGCGCCGCATCGACACGCTGAACCGCGCCCGTGTTCAACGCGCGTGGGAGGTTCAGGCCGCGACCGGGCGATCGCTGGCCGATTGGCAGTCCGGGACACCGCCCCCGGCCCTGCCGTTGCAAAATGCACTGCCGATCGTGTTTGACGCGCCCAAGGACTGGCTGCTGGATCGCATCACGCGCCGGTTCGACGCGATGATCGAAGCAGGCGCCATCGATGAAGTGGCGGCGATGCGTCCGGTCTATGATCCGGCAAAGCCGGCTTTTCGCGCGATCGGCGTACCGGAGTTGATGGAGTACGTCCGGGGCGATACCGATCTGGACACCGCCCGCGAAAAAGCCACGATCGCCACGCGCCAATTTGCCAAGCGGCAACGAACATGGTTCCGGTCCAAGATGCAGAACTGGCACATGTTTCCTGCCGCGTCTTAAGCCCGCTACCAATCGCAACGCAAATCTGTATACTCACGCAAAAATAAACTCTGCGGGCAGGCAGAAGAATCGAACAGAGAGTGACCCCCTTCGTCTTCGGGCCGGCGCCCGCGACGACTGTACGCCAACTGACATTTGGCGCGCTGACAGCCGGCGGCAGTTGGCAGATGTCGCTCGCGCATGATCGCCCCGAACACTTGTTGATCTGGATGACCCGCGGTCAGGGCCTCGCCCTACTTGACGGCGCCCGGCGCGGCATTGGGGTGCACAATGCCATATTCGTACCCGCACGCAGCCTGTTTTCGATAGATCCCGGGCGGCAGGGATTTGCGCAGGCGGTGATACTTCCGGAAGCCACCGGGTTGTCGTTGCCGCGGACTGTCCAGCACCTCCGCATCCGCGATGCCAGCGCCCAGAGCGAGTTGACGGCTTACATCGAAGCCATGGCGCGCGAACAGTCTGCCGACCGGTCCCTGACCCAATCGGCCTTGCATGCGTACGCCGAACTGATTTGCATCTGGTTGCGGCGCAACATCGAAGTGGCTCCGGAAGTGACCGGCACCAAACGGGCGGCACGGACCCTGATGCGGGCCTATTCCGCCCGGATCACCACGCGGTTTGCGTCTGGCGCAGCCATGCAAGACCACGCCGAAGCGCTGGGCGTGACGCCAACGCATTTGACGCGGGTCTGTCGCGCCGAAACCGGCAGGACCGCTGCCGCCCTGCTGACAGAACGGATCTTGCATGCCGCGCGGACCATGCTGGTGCAGACGGACATGTCCGCCAAGGACATCGCGCGACATCTTGGATTCGGCAGCGCCGCCTATTTTACGCGCTTCATTCAGCAGCACACCGGGCGGACCCCAACCATGCTGCGGCGCGGAGTGTCAGTCCCTCTGGATCCCGCTTTGCCCCGTAAATTTCCATTTCAGTCGAAATCCGACATCTGAAATGTCGTAAAAACATCATGAATTGACGAAACGGGCCGTTGACGGCTGGGGAAAAGTCATGCGCAATAGCGCGCATGGGGAACACCGAACAAAGACGCATTCGCGAAGGCACCGAAAGCAGTCGGTGATCTGAACCGTACCCCGCGAATTCTCACAGGGAGATAGGAATGACTTTTGAAACCTATAACGGCAAGCCAGTACACTGGGCCGCCAAGATGCATGCGCAGGAATGCCTGGACGGCAAGTTAAGCCGCCGCGAATTCCTGGCGCGTGCAACGGCGCTGGGTGTCACGTCGGCCGCCGCTTATGGCCTGATCGGTATGCAAGCACCCGCACAAGCCGGTGGGCATGCACAGGCGGGTGGAACCATCCGCATGCAGATGGAAGTTCGCGCGCTGAAAGACCCGCGCACGTTTGACTGGACGCAAATCGCGACCTACACGGCCGGTTGGCTGGAATACCTTGTCGAGTACAACAGCGACGGTTCATTCGAGCCAATGTTGCTGGAAGGCTGGGAAGCCAACGATGACGCGACAGAATACACGCTGTTCGTGCGCAAGGGCGTCAAATGGAACGACGGCAGTGACTTCACCGCTGAAGACGTTGCACGCAACATTGCGGGTTGGTGTGAAAAGGACGTCGAGGGCAACTCGATGGCCGGCCGCATGGCGTCGCTGATTGATGCCGATACGAACAAGGCCGCCGAGGGCGCCATCACCGTCGTGGACAGCCACACCGTCAAACTGGTCACTTCGGCACCTGACATCACCATCATCGCCGGCATGGCGGACTACCCGGCGGCAATCACGCCCACGGGCTTTGACCCGAACAACATGGTTGGCAACCCTGTCGGCACCGGGTTCATGCTGCCTGAAAGCCTGGAAGTCGGTGTCAAAGGTGTTCTTGTCAAGAACGCAGACCACGAATGGTGGGGATACGCGGCTGGCAAAGGCGGCTATGTCGACCGTATCGAATTCATCGATTATGGCACCGACCCGGCGGCCGTGATCGCGGCCTACGAAGCCGAAGAAATCGACATGAACTGGGAGTCGGAAGGCGAGTTCATCGAGATTTTGGACGCCATTGGTCTGACCAAATCCGAAGTCGCATCGGGCGCCACCATCGTTATCCGTCCGAACCAGCTGGCTGAGGTCGATGGCAAGCAGATCTATGCCGACAAACGCGTGCGCCAGGCGCTTGCTATGGCCGTCGACAACAATGTCTGCCTCGAGCTGGGCTATGCCGGTCTGGGCATCGCGGCGGACAACTGCCACGTTGGTCCGATGCACCCGGAATTCGACAGCGCTGTGACGCGTCTGCCCTACGACCCTGCCAAAGCCCAAGAGTTGATGGCAGAAGCCGGCATGGCGGATTTCGAACACGAGCTGATTTCGATCGACGACGGGTACCGCAAGGATACAACCGACGCCGTGGCCGCACAGCTGCGGGATGCGGGCATCAATGTCAAAAGGACCGTGCTGCCGGGCTCGACCTTCTGGAACGACTGGGCCAAGTACCCCTACTCGTCCACCAACTGGAACCACCGCCCGCTGGGCACACAGGTTCTGGGTCTGGCGTATCGGTCGGGCGAAGCGTGGAACGAGTTCGGCTGGTCGAACCCGGAATTCGACGCGCTGTTGGCCGAAGCCAACTCTATCGCTGATGCGGACAAACGCCGCGAGGTGATGGGCAAGATCCAGGCCATCGTCATTGAAGAGGGTGTGACGGTGCAACCATACTGGCGCTCGATCCAGCGCCACCATCAGGATAACCTGGTGGGCGTCGATATGCACATCGCGTATCTGCCGCAAATCTACAAGTGGGGCATCAAAGCCTGATCAAGACCAAGGGCTGCACTGAAAAGTGCAGCCCTTTTCATAAGAGCGAAGCCAACCTCGCCTCATCAAGACCCGGCACAATAATCCGGTAGCCTTAGCCACCAACGGGGGCCATATTTATGGGAATGTTCATCCTCAGGCGCGTCGGAGTCATGCTCCTGACGGCTATTTGCCTGACGTATATCGTCTTCTTCATGACGAACCTTTATCCAAACCTGGAAAAGCTTGCCAAAACCCAAGGCAACTTCCGGATGTCGGACGAAGCCGTCGCCAGTTTTCTAGAGCGCGGCGGGTACTTGCAGTCGACGCCGAAGAAATACATGGAATGGATCGGCGTTGTGCCATCCTACCGGTACACGGCAGACGACGGGACGGTGACCGGCCGGTGCATCCTGCCGGGTGTTCCTGCCGAAGAGTCGCCGAATTTCTGCGGTATCCTCCAAGGCTACTGGGGGTACTCCACGGTCTTTAAAGAAGAAGTGAGTGGCATCGTGGCAACCCGGCTGGGACTGACCGGGAAGCTGATGTTCTGGGTGATGCTCCTTATGGTACCCGCGGCCCTGCTGGTGGGCGTCCTTGCAGGGATGCGCGAAGGCTCGGCCACGGACCGTTCTCTATCCACATTTGCGATTACGACAACTGCGACACCGGAGTATGTATCGGGCGTTTTGTTCATCGCGATCTTTTCGTCCTCTGCCGTGGGTCTCAAGTGGTTCAAGGGCACAGCGACCGGAGCCATGGAAAACGCAACGTTTGAGAACTTCTTTTTGCCGGTGCTGACCATT
>CAWUIW010000200.1:0-6455 GCA_963922515.1 uncultured Rhodobacterales bacterium
GAATTTCCAGCAGGCCGTCGTTGAACCAACCCAGCAGGTTTTCCATGTGCTTGACGTGCTGTGTCGTGTTGTAGAGGTACTCCGCGTCCAGACCGTCGTAGCCGTTATTGTTCGAGGCCACTGGGATGTTGTGCGCCATCGAGAACTGCTCAAGATCGATCCATGTGGATGGCGAATAGCCGTAGGCACATTTCTCAGGGTTTGCTTCTTTCAATGCCACCAGAGCTTCACCGAACGCTTCCCAAGTCGCAGGCGGCTCAACACCGGCAGCTGCGAAGTCGTCGATGTTGTAATACAGCATCGGCGTGGAAGAGTTGAACGGCATCGCGTAAAGCTCGCCGGTGGACGCAGCGTAGTAGTTTGCGATCCCGGGGAAGTAGTCGTCCCAGTCGATGTCGATGCCGAAGTCAGCCATCATCTGCGTGACAGAGTAGAACTCGCCGGACATCATCAGGTCAGCGGTACCCGCGTCGTAAGCCTGAACCAGCGTTGGGTGCTGGTCAGCGCGGAATGCGGCGATAGTGTTCTGGACAGCGTTCGCATAGCCTTCCTGGCCAACGCAGACGATTTCGTATTCGTCCTGTGCTGCGTTAAAGCGGTCGCAGGTTTCTGCAACAACTTCACCCAGGTAGCCGCCAAGGCCGTACCAGTACTCGAATGATACTTTGTGGCCGTCAGCAGCAGCTGCACCAGCCACGAGAGCAGATGCTGCTACAGCACCCATCAACGTCGTCTTCATGAGGACCCCCATCAGATTTCACGAAACAGTTCGCCTCTGAAAATTGGGCCGAGCGGGTAACGCCGGAAATTCATTCAAATGAATTTTGTGTAAACATAAGCGTTTTAAATCAATGTTTTACATCTAAAATACAATTCTGATTCATTTAATTTACGCAGACTTAAGGAGTCTGTGAGGCGCTGCGCCACCCTCGGCAAATGGTGCCATGGTCACCCGCGACCTCGAATCGAGTTTTATCGTGTAAGTGCGCCTTGTGAAAACGACGTCCGGTGAAGCGGCAAGAACATGGTTATGAAAAACAGCGATCTAATAGAGTTGGCAGCAAAGGTTATCCGCCCGCATGAAACGCCCCAAGGGCGCTTGATCGGCGATGTCGGTGCGGCAGTCCTTTCCCAAAACGGGAACATCTTTACCGGCGTCTGTGTTGACACCCCAAGTTGGGGATTGTGCGCCGAGCGCTCGGCGGCGGCTGCAATGATCACACAAGGTGAATATGTCGCCGCAAAGGTTGTTGCGGTTTGGAGGAAGCATGAAACAGAAGAGCTCTTCGTGCTTCCCCCCTGCGGCCATTGCCGCGAGTCTTTTCGAAACCTGGATCCTGCCAATCTAGATGCCCAGTTCGTCTTGGGATGTCTGACGTCAGCGCTGTTTGCAGCCCGCGCTGTGTCCCCGGCCAAGCGCTTCTTTCCGGCCTCCATGAAGTCTTTCGACCACTTGTAGTAAAGGCCCTGGGAGATGCCCTCACGGCGGCACAACTCTGCAATGCTGTCCTCGCCACGCAGGCCATCCAGCACGATCCGGATCTTCTCCTCGCTGGAATACTGCTTGCGCGTGGCACGCTTGATGTCTTTGACGATCTTCTCGCCAGGGCTCTTCGTTGTCTTTCTCATCGTCCACTCCTTAGTGGTGACGATGAGCAACAAACTCTCTCTTAGCAAACAGCCCTATTTGGACCCACAAGCGCTGACGTCAGACAGCCTTGATCAAGCATGTCAATAATGGTCCGCAAGCCACGGACGGCTAGTGCACTTGCCGATAGTCTATTTGCGCTTCGGGCCGAGCCATCTCAAACGCGGCAAGTGACCTGCATCTAGCCTCGATCTCACAGAGCTGTGGAAACGCCGAAAGATCACATTGAAACCGACGGGCGTTGGCCATCTGAGGAATAAGCGCGATGTCCGCAAATGTCGGGAATTGGGCAAAACAAAAATCCGTCTGAACCGGTCTTGTCCCAAGCGTCGTTTCTAGAGCCTTGAAGGTGACTTCTGTCAAATGTGCGTACCACTCATCAACCTTTGCTGGGCCAACGGCCATATCCTCCATCAAAAACCGCCTCACCCGCCGGACCGTTAGCGCATGCGTTTCGGCACAAATCGCCATCGCAAAGCTTCGTGTTTGCGCCCTTAAAATGGGATCCTTCGGCAAAAGGGGCGGATCGGGGCAACGCTCCTCAAGGTATTCCAAGATCGATAGGGATTGGGAAATATGGATGCCATCAACCTTCAAGGTCGGCATCAGAGCTTGTGGGTTGCGCTGGACGCAAGCGGGATCTTTGGGTCTTGGCACCGGGACGTAATCGTAATCGAAGCCCTTGAGATTGAGAGCAATCCTAACCCTTTCCCCAGCGGAGTTCTGGGCTGCGGTGTAGAGGGAGAGCTTCATCGTGTCTGGTTTCTCATCCGCTTTTACCGGCTTAGGGGCGGCAGACCATTGCGCAACTTGTCCCCTAGTATGCCTAAAGTTTCGTCAATTCCATTTTGATCGGTGCGAACTGTAAATTGGGCGAAGGCACGCGCGCCGTAGCCTTGGTTTATCATCTCGACGATCCTCTTACGCTCAGAAACGGAAAAGACCCTGCCACGATCGGGGTGAATAATGTTATCGAAAGTCGATTGCAGCCCGACGCAAATGGTTTCGCAGCCAACTTTCTGGAAGCTTTTAGAAAAGAAGACCCAGTCCAGGCAGCGCACCGGTCGCGCAATTACGACGATATCCGTTTTTTCCAACGTCGCCGTCCCAGTTGCAAGAAGTCGGCGGCAAGTTCCAAGCGAAGAATAATACCATGGCTTGCCTTGGATCGAAAAGTCATCGCCATCTAAGAACACCCCACCCAGCCGAGCCGCCAGGCCACGACCTATGGTCGACTTGCCAGTTCCGATGGCCCCGTCGAGAAGGAGGGCGATTTTTGAGTCCATATCTTTGGCAGCCCCTTTGCGCTGCCCGTTGCCAAGACGATTGGTTTCAAAATTTCGGCAAATAGGGGCGGGTTAGGCGGAGGGGCGTTCTGCAGCTATCTGGGCCACTATCGCTTCAAACCTATCAAAGGCGCCTAAGTCTGTAACTGCCCAGCCGTGTGATTGCGATGCACTAAGAAGATCAACCTGATCCGCAACGGACCGGTTCCAAAAGGCCTCGATCAAGCCCGCGTTTTCGCCCGCAGTTGCGCCAGCGCTTTCAATCATCCGTTTACGCAAGGTATCGGGCGGGGCAGTCAGGCAGATGCGTGCCCGTAGCAACGGGGCATCGTCAGGCCAAAATTCGGGTCGCACCGCATTGCCTTCGACGATGACCGGTCCTTTGATTGCCAACCGCTGCACCAATGGGCGCATGTTGTGATGATGGTGGTGAAGCAATGTGACCAAGGTTTGGGTCGACAATTTGGAGTACACCTCGGCCACGTGCGGTTTGGGTATTGGCCAGGGGCGTCCGGGATGTCGCGCCAAGCTGTCGGTTGATAAAACCGGCCACCCTAGCGCGTCCCCCAAGGCAGCGGCGAGCGTCGACTTTCCGGTATGCGACGTCCCGCCGATAAGGATGGTTTGCCCCGCTACCCCAAGCGGCTGTTCCCATCGAGGTAGTTGTCGAAATGCACGAGGGTTTGGTCCTCATCCCCCAGAACAACAGCGATCTGTGCAGGGCCCCAAAGGCGCTGAGATTTGCCACCGTCAAACGGGATGTTGACCCCGTAATGCGTGCCTGCCGTCGTGGTGAACGGGATGCCATGCCAAATACCGGTCGAGGTGTAGTGAACGTGACCCGCAATCACCTGGCGGATATCACTATGCGTTTTCAGAACGTCCACAAAGGCGGTCGGGTTTTCAAGGCGGATCCGATCGACCATGGTGTGCAACGGGTTCGCGTGGTGATGCAGCACAACGACCACAGGACCGTCGTGTTCCGCGAGCCGGGCCTTTAACCACTCAAGCTGTTCATCGGCCAAGTGGCCGCCATGGTGATACTCCTCCACGTCATCGGCCAGAACGCTATCCATCACGATCACGCGGTGACCTTTTGCGTCAATCACCTTGTCGATATACCCGGTTTCGGCCTTTTCGCCGTCTCCGAAAATAGACAGGTAGGTTGAACGTTTATCGTGGTTGCCAATGGTGATGTGGCACGGGATAGCCAGGCGTGACACCAGCTCTTTGAGGCGGTTATAGGGGTCCACGGCGTCCTGAAACCCAAGGTCGGCCAGATCGCCCGCAAGGACGCAAAAATCGGCGTCCGCGTAGCGTTCATTGATCGTCTCAATCCCTTGCTCCAGCCGCCAAAACGTATCTAGCCCGTGCGACTCCTTGCCTTCATCCACCAGGTGAAGATCGCTCACTATCACAAACTTTAGCATCATGCCCTCCAAAGATTTTGGAGGTGCAGTCGCAGCTTCTAGTGACTGCTCTGTGACGATGCGTCGATTTCACAGAAGTTACACGCAGTGCGGGACGGTCTGTGAACCTGCTTCATGTCTTTGTGACGTGCGCCTGGTGGCTTTGCGTAAATCCAAGGGGAATGACATGATCGACACATTCAGCAAGCCGGGCTATTTCTTTAAGGGCAACCTGCATTGCCATTCCACAAACTCCGATGGGGAAATGACGCCAGCGCGGGTTTGTGCGTTTTACCGCGACGCGGGCTATGACTTTCTGTGCCTCAGCGACCACTTCATCGAACGCTACAGCTTTCCGGTCACGGACACGTCGGCCTTCCGAACGGATGACTTTACCACAATCATCGGCGCCGAAATACACTCGGGGCAAACTGAGGCGGGTGATATCTGGCACATTCTCGCCGTGGGCCTTCCCTTGGATTTCGCGCCAACAGCAGCGGACGAAAGCGGGCCTGACTTGGCGCAACGCGCGCTGGACGCTGGTGCCTTCGTCGCGTTGCCACATCCTGAATGGTACGGGATCACCATCCGTGATGGCGAAGCGATGCCAGAGGGCATTCATGCAGTTGAGGTGTTCAACGCCGTCTGTGATGCGATGGGGCGCGAAGGCGGCAGCTATCTAGTCGATCAGATGATGACCTCGGGGCGTACTGTTGGCGTGATCGCCGTTGACGATGCGCATCGCTATCGGGGGGATGCTGGGCTGGGCTGGACCATGGTCAAGGCCGAAGCCAAAACGCCCGAGGCGATCTTGGCCGCATTGAAGGCCGGGGATTACTATGCCTCGACCGGGCCAGAGATTTTGCATGTGGAAAGCGACGGCGAATTCCTCTTTGTCGCATGCACACCCGTCGATTTCATTGGATTGATGGGCAAGGGGGCGACCTCCACCAAGGTAGAAGGTCCTGGGATCACGCGCGCCAAACTGCCGCTTGAAACCTTCAAAGGCGGCTGGGCGCGGTTGGTTCTGCGCGATGCGAGCGGCAAAAAGGCATGGGGCTGTCCATGGAGGCCTTAGGTTGGCACGCCTAAGACACCTTCTGCCAAACGGACACGTGCGAGCGGCTGCGCGCATCAAAGGGTGATTTGCACCAATCGGCCCACCGATGGGCCAGTTTCAGGCCCGCAAGTCGCGCCATCAAATCAAGCTCTGAGGGCCAGACATATCGCATCGGGATCGAAAGCTGCTCCGGCCCGGTCTCCTTGAGCCAAACATGATGGCTGGTGAAACTCTGCGTCACAACGTCGATCTCATCAGTGCCGAAGTGACTTGCGCTTCGATCAAAAGCCAACAGGCGCTCTCCCTCGTTAAGGCGCTGGAGCGGAGGCACCTGCACTTCGACAACAAAATAGCCGCCATCCGACAGATGATGTGCTGCGTTCGCAAAGCAGGCGATTTGCGCCTCTTGGCTGGTGAGGTTGTTGATGGTGTTGAACACCAGAAAGACCAACGAAAAAGCCATCGGGATTTGCACCGTCGCCATGTCGCCGATCACAACATCAATGTCCGCCCCGCCGGGTTTGTCGCGCAACTTGGAGACCATGGCCGCAGATAATTCGATCCCTCTCACGTCAACGCCTTTTTGCATCAAAGGCAGGGCGACCCGCCCCGTGCCAATAGCGAATTCCAGCGCAGGCCCAGAACCTGCTAGGTCCGCCAAGACCTCAACAGCTAGATCCGGGTTCGCGCCAGCGTGATCTGCATCATAGGCCTCTGCAATGCGGCCGGAAAAGTATCCGTCAGATCGGCTCATGGTCGCACCGCGATCAATGCCATGTGCTCGTTTAGGCTTGTCCATGGTGCCGGTCCGTAGGGCGCCAGCGCTTTGCGCATCTCGGCTTCGAGCTCGTTCAGCTTTGCGCCGATCAGCTCTTCGGTGGTGCTGGACCGCGACAGGGTGTGTCGCAGCAGGCTGTCAAAACTCCACACATGGGTTTCAAAGACCGAAATTCGGCGCAAAGCACCAAAGGCTGAACCTGCCAAAACCTCTTCATGCGGGACCCAATCGTCTGATGCGCGATGCGTGTTGTAGTCGTCCATCACGGCAAAAC